>JBILFC010000082.1:0-10604 GCA_044351785.1 Bdellovibrionota bacterium | reverse complement strand
ATGTACGATGTGTTCATTATTCTTTTTATTCGCGATATGAGGTTTGAATTCTTCTAGCCAACTATCAATAGATTCCTTAAATCTAAGCAAGTGCTCATTTTCGCTTAATCCAGAAAATACTGTATTAACAAATTCTATTACTCCAGGATGAGACCTATAGTTTGTATCTAAGGATTCTTCCGGTATATGGGGTGCGATAGTTCTAAGATGGTTAAATACTTCTGCTGATCCACCCCTCCAGCTGTAAATTGCCTGTTTAGCATCACCAACTATAAACAAGGAGTTTTCAGCGCTAGAGGACTCTAGAATATGCTTAGATATGTTTTCTAAAATATTCCACTGAATGGGGGAGGTGTCCTGAAATTCGTCTAGTAAAAGATGCTCTAATGACATGCTTAATCTAGAGAACATGTCTGATGATTCAAGCTCTGTTACTTTAGAATTTGTAAGTTCTGCAATATCATCAAAGGAAAGTTTGCCAGTATCTTTAATTAACTGTTGGTACTCAGTTTGGTAAGCAGTAAGAATCCCTAGAAGGCTTAGTGTCCTAGAATTGGTTTGTTGAATAACTTCATTTTGTACTGCACCGCTAAGGGCTACAACTGAACTGACGATAGCATCCGGTAGAGTTTTATTGTAGTAGCTTAAGTTGCCATCAAGAATCTTACCGATAAATTCAGATTTACATAGATATGTGTAGTTCTTTTCTTCCACGGCCTTTAGTATGGACCTAATGGATTTCCAGACTCCCTTATGAAAATCTATTTGTTCAGATTGTTCTAGAAGTTGTTTTAACTCAACTTCCACTTGTTCTATGGAGTGAGTGGCTTTAACTAGAGGTAGATTCCCCCATACATTTCTATCGCTGAAAGTTAGAATTGATTTAAAATCTCTTAATTCCCTTAGTATCGGCTCTAGTACTCGATTGGGTGTTTTATTAGAAAATAGAAAGTCAAGGAGCAACCTAAAAGTGTCGGGACCAATTTTAGCTATTGATGCCTTGAGGGCATCAATGGTGTTCTTTTCAACTTGCTTTTCATCTGCTATCTGCCAGTTCGGCATTAAAGAAAGCTCTATAAAGTGTGACTTACATAGATCAGCGAAGAAGCTATCTAAGGTTTCTATCCGTAAACGATCTTGCTTTGCGATTAAATCCCTTAAAGTCTTTAAGGCAAGGCCATCAGGTAGCGTTCTTTTTATACTTGGGTCAAAGGGTGGGGTAGAGGAGAGACCAATTAGTCTAGTTATTACTCTAGCATAAATTTCCCCAGCAGCTTTCTTGGTAAAGGTTTGTGCTATGATATTTTCGCTCTTAACTTTATCTAAAAGTAGTTCAATCAGTTTAGTTGTTAGGGTGTGGGTTTTCCCAGATCCTGCGCTAGCGGTGACTATTTTTGAAGTGCTAGTATTCATTTTGATACTCCAAAGTTACCAGCTAGTCGTTTAATGATAGGCGAGTCCACCATCTTGATTGTTCCAAAGTCGGCATTTAAGATCGATTGTGCGACTAATTGTGCAGTTTCTGTTACTTTGGAGATGTCATCTGGCGTAAGTTCATGAATATACGCTTTATTATCAGTACTTGAGAAATTATGAAGTTTTAGTTTAATTGGCTTTTCTTGATGCTCATGAAAGTTTTTATTAACAAAAATCCCATATAGGGGAAGTTGAGGATCAAGCCACTCCCCATTTTTATAGCACTGACTAATTTTTAGCTCGGTATCTCCCGTTTTAAAATCAACTATCTGAATAGAATCCTCGAATATCTCTACTCGATCTATTCTTCCTTTAAGGCTTATTGTTTCTTGATTATTTAGGCTTAGGCTAAGGAAGTCCTTGGCTTCTATCTCTGTGTAGACAGCTAGTGGGGCTTTACTGAGGAAGTCCCATTCATAGTTCGCGTAAGAATTAATTTTGGATTTAAGAAGCGAGGCTTGAATATGATATATGTATTCTTTCGATCTATTTTTTAGGTAAGTATGCAGAGATTTATCTAATATATAATTAGCTCTGGAGATTATCTCTGCTTTAGTCTTCGGTGTATTTGTTAGGATCGATTCTCCTACCTTAGCGAATACGTTATGAAGCAGTTGGCCTTTGATAAAGGGTGGAAGTTCTTCGGGGCTGTAATCTTCTAAGCTCAGTTTAAGAATATACCTTAAGTAAAAGTGATATGGACATTTTAAATAATCCTTGATCTGACTTGGGCTTATGTGAAGAGATTCAATAGGAAAGTTCTCATAAGCCACTTCCGGGGGGAGAGGAAGAACTGAATTAGCAGATTTTTTAGATTTTAGATTTTTAGCCTGAGTAGATCTTTTATGAGTGTAAAATCTAGATAAAGTTTTTAATAGAATATCTTCTTCTATGTCCTGTAAAAATAACTTAGAAAGTTTATTAAGATCGCCTTCTAGATTCTCTTTAGAAGCTAAGAAAAGAGTTTTTTCTCTGGAGTGTTTTAAGTGATAAAGAAGAAAGTTGTCTCTTGCCTGATAGTAATCTCTGAGAGGTAAGCCAAGTCGAGCCTTTATAGAGTCCGTGAGTATAGGGTCGCTGGGTGGATATTCAGGAATATTACCTTCTACGCAGTCAGAGACTACTGTCGTACTAGCATCATCAAGGTAGGTCTCCTGCCAGCCGATAATTGGGATGCCATCTGAATCCAGATGGGTAGAGTCAATGTTAATTAATCGATCTCTAAGAATTTGCTTGAAAGCACTCAGTTTGAGTACGTGCTCTTTAAAGGGAGAGTTTATTAGGGCGTGAAGTTCTTTTGCGAGTGTTAAAATTTCATCTGGGCTTTTAATTTCAGGGGTGGCTTTTATTTTTAAAGATAAAATATCAATCATTGCTAACGAGTAAGCGCCGAGAGTAGATTCTTCTTTTAATGGATCACTTAGATAGGGAAACTTTAACAGAAAGTCACTTTTGTCGTTTCTAAGAATTACTTCATATATGTCATTTAAAGTTTCTAGTTCTAAGGCGTTCTTGCTAATCAGTAGATCTAGTCTTTCACTTATTTCCTCACCTCCGCTTAGGGGGTGAGAGAAGAATTCTCTCAATCCTACAGCGGAGTTCTCAAACAGACCAAGGAAATTAAGAACCCAAGATCCCCACAAGGAGTTGGTAAAAGGCTTAGAGCCAAGGGCTATAAAATGAAGATTCTCATTAAGTAGACTTGCTTGAAGAGGGCCGATTAAGGACTCTTCTAGAATGCAACAGCTAGTATCCTTAGGGCTTTTACCTAGAATGGCTTTAATAAAGTCTATTTCCATAAAGGAATTAGGAACAATATTTACCTCAATCGGACTTGGTTTTTGTTTCCAAGAGTCGACTTGAATCGCACCTTCATTAGAGAAATTATTAGCTTCGTCCTCAGGTGCTCCAATTAGATAGTATGCTTCTAGCTGGTGATTTTCAATTAAGGAAATCTCTAATGGACTTATTTTGTGATATCCAACAAATATAAATTTGGTTTTAGGAATGAGGATTTCTTGATCCAGGATACGGTCGTACAGATTGTGATAGTCTAGAATTTCTTCATAGTGTCCTTCTACTTGGCTGAGTTCTTCAAGTAGATTTTGTTGAGAATTGCTCAGGAGGTCAGGGGCAAGTTCTAGGATATCTTTGATACATAGATTATGAGAGATCAGTTCTTTTCTTAACTTCTCTAGGTATGTGACAAGTTGTGGGCCAATCAGGGGAGACTTATCATCTGAAGTCTGAGGAGTTTCCTCATTATGTTTTTTTACACTTTCATCCCATGCTATAAGGGCTTCAGTAATACTAATTGGGCTCTTGGAATTTGTGGAGGTAAAGTTACTAAGCGCTTGAGTTAGACTGGAATAAAGCTTGGGAGCAAGGATACTTCTTTTTTCTAATCTAGCATCCCCGCTAAGTAGCTCTGCTATTCTCGTTTGAGCTCTTTTTGAAGGGCAAATAATAGTATATGCAGAATAGTTATAGGAGAAATTAGTCTCTGATTTTAGCCACTCAACAAGACTCCATAAAAGTGGTTTGTCCCATCCTAAGAAGACTCTTTTTATCAGTGAGCTATCCAACTTCCTCATCTAGATATAGCTTTTCATTTTGTGGATCTAGTTTGGTTATTACTAGTCTAATATTTTCACCAAGCCTAGATGGATTTACTTCTTTTGCTGGGTTGAAGGTAAAGATGGAGTAAAGATTATCTAGTTCAATCAGAGGTCTTGCACCATCCACTCTTACTATCGTTCCAGTAAATCCCTTATACTTCTCTTGTTCCATATACTTTAGAAGCCAGTACCGAGTTCTTTCTCTCTGAATGATATGTGCTTCATCACCACCTAGCTGCAATTCTCCTAAAAGGGCATCTAGCTTCTCTCTAGAATATACTATTTCTCCAGTTAGTATAAAGATTCTAAGCTGATTAATGAGTATATGATCTAGGGCTCTTCTAATAGGAGATGTCACTTGGCAGTATACATTTAAGCCAAGTCCAGCATGTCTTCCTGGATTTAGACTGATATTGGATTTTTTAAGTAGTCCGCGTTTTGCAAACTCTCTAGCAGGTCCATCGGGGATAGCGCTAGCATAGCTCTCAATATCGACGTCGGGCCCTTCTTGGCTCCTATAGACGAATGGAATATTGTTATTTATTGCAAAGCTACCAGCGAATTCATTAGTTAAAATCATTAACTCACTTACTAGCTTTCTTGACGGTGTATCATCGCTATTAATGACGAGTTTAATTTTTTTATTCTTTTCTATCGAAGGTGTTAGTTCCCTTCTGTTAAAGAGAATCGCTCCATTTTCTAGCCTTAGAAGTTCTCTATTTGATGCTAGGTCCCATAAGGTATGGAGTACATCATAGTGAGGATGGTCGAATTTATCACAAAGAATAGAATCTACATCTTCATAACTAAAACGCTTAGTAACTTTAATAATACTAGCATGTATGGATACCGGCTTTGCTACTAGCTCATTAAGCTCGAACTTATATGAAATAGCTAGTTTCTTTTGCCCTTCTTTAAGGCTTAAAACACCTTCGGATAATGAAGGTGGTAGCATGGGGATGGTTTCATCTGGGCAGTAGATGGAAGTTGCTCTTCTTAATAGAGTTTTAAAGAGAGGTGATTCTTCCGTAATATGAGAGCTTGTATCAGCGATATGGACCCAGAGAATACTTTTGCCATCTTCTTCAACTAAAGATAGGGCATCATCGAAGTCTTGAGTATCTTCACTGTCAATCGTGAAGGTAAAAAGAGATGAGAGGTCTACTCTATTATCTGTTTGAATGTTTTTTGATTCCCTGAAAAGTCTTTCAGCATCACTTCTTTCTTCGCTATTAAAGCTAACAGGTCGACCAAGTCGAATTGGGGATAGATTCTGATTGTCTGAGAAGTGGCCAATTTCTTTTAGGATGTAGAATGCTTTCTGTTCGATATGTTTTAAGGGAACTTTAGGAGAGAGTTTAGAGATAAGGTTATCTATCAGTTCAGAGAAGACCTTAGCATGGGAACATTTTTTCCCTAAGGCAGATATTTCCTCAATGTATGATATTGAGGGTGGAAGTACTGCTTTTTTATCTCCAGCAATTCTTTTTCCAAGTGCAAGTTGTAGGGTCAGTTTTTCCTTTTCCTCTAGCATGCGCTCTTGACTAGCTTCTTTCCCGCGGCCGACTTCCTCTTCAGACTTAGATCGAAATCCATTTTCACTTCTCTTAAAGTATAAGTTATGAAGTAAAAGCGTTCTTCTTATCCCTGCAAAATTAGTTAAGGTGTTCTCTAGGCCGCTTAAATTAAAAATCTCTTCTATACTAAGTTCCTTATCCTGACCCTTGATCAGAGCCCAAAGGGTGTCGGCGGGATATTTATTTGCAAACTGAGTTAACTCTTTAGCGAAGTTAGTTAGTTCATTGGGTGTTTTATGGGGATTGGTGTGTGGATATATAAAGAGTCTATTGTGCCCAAGAGTAACTTCTTCATTCTTTTCATTTAGTAGAAAGTACTTATGCTCTTTTCTGCCTGTAGCAATGGCTAAAAGTGGCTTACCGTGAAGGTCGTATTCTAAAAGGGCTGTTTCTTCTATGATTTTATCAAGGTCTGAAGGTGGTTTGTTATTGGGTGTTAAATTCATTAATGCTCGTTTAGTGATCTCTATTTAGCTACTTCTATTGTTGGTTTTTTAAGGCAAGTACCTTTGTTTTTTAAGGATAGTCCTAAGGTGTTTGCGACACATTCATTCATATACTCATTATTGTCGCATGCGCATATTAGATCTTCTTCATCGGGACAGGACCTTGGCATAGGAGCGCAGCGTCCTTTACTATCAATTCCACCACAACCTTTTTCCATCTGGCAGTACATGTTTGTTGGGCATTGAAATTCAATACCCCCACCGCAAGATATGCCTGATCTTCTCTCTTCACTGGCGCATGAACTAAGACAGCTTATTAGGCTAGCGAACAAGAATAAACACAAGATGTTTTTTAGAATTTTGTACATTTTACAGTTTATTGCAGATATTAATACCGAGATTCTTCCCCTCTTGCATATCACTACCTAGCATTTTCTTCAATTCTTGATAGGGATTCTCCTGATTCATTGATTTTAAGGCATCTATTAGCTTAATGCTACTTCGATCTACGTTTAAATATAAGGCTATAAAAGATGTAAATTCTTTAAGATATATGTAGCTACTTAAAAAGCTAGCATTATTGAAAGTTTCGATTCTATTATTAGCAGGATCTAGATTTAATAATGATTTTCGTAGTTCAAACAGTTTAGAAGATAGTCCTTCGTATATTTGTTCCTTTTTCTCTATTATTATTTCTTTCTCCTCGCCAGAGTTAAACACATTATTTAAGGATTAATAGGTGTCTTCATATAAGACAGAGACTTCACATTCATATCGAAAGCGTTTTTTTATTCCTTCTTCAAGGTTAGGAGATTCTTTTTTGGCAAATTCTAAGGCACTTACAAGGCCTATTACTTCAGCCATGGTTTCGTTAAAGTCGGGATGATTCGGTATCCAGAGAGTAGAGTGCATAATCTCATGAAGCACGGTGATAATGATATTACTGATATCTTGCTTGAGCACGGTCTGGAGTACTGGATCATCAAACCAACCTAATGTACTAAAGGCGATGCTATCTCTTACTGATACATCATATCCTTTGAGCTTAATTTCTTTAGCTTCTTCTATTGCGTCTTCTTTATCGTGATATCCTTTGTACGGGATGCTACCTACTATAGGATACCACCAAGTAATTGGAGTTAATGACATGGAGTCAACGGCGGTTATCACGTAAGAAGGTGGTAGATCTTTAAGATCAGAGTATGAGGAATAGCTTCCTCTGGGAGTTAGTCCTAGTTCTGAGCTGAACTCCTTTACCTGTAGAATGGTGCGTAACTTCTCCTTTGTAGGGGCATCAATTTCATCTTCGGTAAGAGCCTCTTTTATATCTTTTCTAGATGAGAGTATTCTTGCTTCAGTGTAACCAGCTCTTAGAACATATATAGGACTGCAAGAGTTGAAACACCAAAGAAAAATTAGAATGTAAATTACGATTTTCAAATTTTAAACTAAATTTAGATAACTAGCACAATATAAAAGGCTACCAGCCATGAGGCCTGCAACAACATCATCTAACATCACTCCCCAAGCTCCGGGTAGCTTTTCAAAATGTTTAATTGGCCATGGTTTACCAATATCGAAGATTCGAAATCCAATAAAGGCTAAAATAAGACTTAAATTATTAGGAGGTAGCAAAGAAAGGGTAACTAAGAAGCCTGAAAATTCGTCTATTACTACTTCTTGAGGGTCGAACTTTGAATTAGTAACTGTGTTTGTGTAGGCAAGCGGAATTAGCAGTAACCCCATTAGTAAAAAGATACAAGATAAAATTAATGGCGAGAATATTGATATTTGAGAGTAGCTGACTAGGAAAGGTGTATTCCATAGTATCCATATCAGAAGTGCGCAGAATAGGGTGCCTACTGTGCCTGGCGCTTTAGGAGAAAGCCCTGAGTAGAACCCTGTACATATAAAGCGGGATATAATTTTTATCATTTATTTTTCCTTAAAAGTCTAATACCATACAATTTTTAAATGAGAATCCCAAGATGAAACTAACAATTTCTAATTATCAGATTCATTCCTTAGTCTTAGATCTATTTAGGCTCGATGGTGGGGCCATGTTCGGTTCCGTGCCAAAGTCATTGTGGGAAAAGGATTTTCCAGCAGATGATAAGAATAGAATTCAGCTTTGTTCTAGATCTTTGATGCTTGAAGGTGAGGGTAGGAAGATTTTGGTAGATGCTGGCTCTGGGGGCTACTGGTCGGATAAAGAAAGGGAGATATTCTGTATTCAGAATTTGAAGCAGGAGGCTATCCTTAAGATGGCCCCAGATATCACGGATGTTGTTTTAACTCATCTCCACTTTGATCACGCTGGCGGTATTACATCAAGTATAGGTGAGGAGTTAGTACCGATCTTCCCTAAGGCTAGGCACTGGCTAAGTAAAGATAACTTCGAGAGGGCGAAGGCTCCTGGTGTAAGAGAGAAGGTTAGTTACAGAAAGTCTGAATTAGAGATTCTTTCTAAGGTGGATTTAAGATTGTTTGAAGATAAACAAGAAATCCTTCCTAATTTAGTCATGCATAATATGTATGGTCATACTTATGGTATGTCTCTGCCTATTGTAATGAATGCTGATAAATGTGGTTTAATTTTCTTAGCTGACTTAATCCCTACCTCTTCTCATATTAGAGTGCCTTATGTTATGGGGTATGACTTACTGGCTGAGGTAACGATGAAGGAAAAGGTTGGAATACTTGATATGGCGCATAAGGACGGGGCGCTTTTAGTTTTTGAGCATGATCCTAAAGTTAGTGCTATATATCTAGGGAAAGATGAAAAGAGTAATTATATTTTAAAAGAGAAGTTGGAACTGGATTTAGGATAGTCGATGATTTTTAAGGGGATAGCGTATTTAGATCAATTAATATTTTCTTCTAAGAAGAATGTATTGATTGCGCTAGTAATTTGGGGATTCGTATTAAATGGCTTATGCTTGTGGTCTCAAGAGTTTATTCGGCATACTGAGGCTGATAGGACTTTAATCGGTTGGGAAATCTATGAGAATGGGAATTTCCTAGTTCCTACTCTTCTTGGTAGTCAGATCTTAACTAAGCCGCCTTTGTACTATTGGTTGTCAGCAACTTCTATATTCTTATTCGGTACAGGCTCTGAGATGGTCGCTCGTGTGCCTTCTTTAGTTGTTAGTGTGTTATTTCTGATTGGACAATTTTATTGTTGGTTCTTAGTGAGTGGGAAGCTTAGATTATCAGCATTGGCTAGTTTCGCTCTTAGTACGTCAGTTCATTTCTTTATATTATCATCTTTGGCTGAGATAGATATGTTGTTTGGGTTCATGAGTTCGATGGCTATTGCTAGTTTATTTTTCGTATTGGTAGACGGCAATAAGAGATCAATCATTTTCTTTTCGATATTCTTATTTTTAGCTTTTTTAACTAAGGGTCCTCCGGTTTATTTTTTTACTGGGGGAGCTTGTTTCACATTTATTCTTCTTGAATGGTTTCTTAATCGAAATGAGAAGTCATGGAAGGAGTATGTTAGGCCAATTACCTTAGCGGCGATTTCGGTATTTATTTCTTTTGCCTTGATAGCTTTATGGTTGATCCCATTAGCTTATGTTGTAGGCTGGGATGCTCTTTCAGATAGATTTAAGGAAGAGGTTTTTAGTCGTGTTGTTAGTTATTCTGAGAGGGAAAGAGGGATTTTATTTTATGTTTCGTCTTTACTTATAAGTTCTATCCCTTGGTCTTTTTTCTTAATTATAGGTTTGGGTTCGATGCTTTTAAATAAGGAGAAGCTTAATAAATCATGGATTGAAAGCGCTTCTCCCTTATGTGCGGATGAGCGAATTAGAACTTTCTTGAGATATTCTGTTTGTGTATTGTGGGTTGGAGTAATGATGTTATCCATGGCGCAGGGGAAGTCTAATCGCTACGCTTTCCCATTACTCGCTTCCTTACTAAATATCAGTTTACTTTTTGGAGGGTATTGTCTTACTCCTCGAGTGTTTAAGAATTTATGTAGACTATTAAAAGTCACATCATTTTTAGTAGTAGTGGGTAGTTTAATTTTCTTTAGTATTAAACCTCTTCCGGGTGTAAATGCTTTTCAATGGGTGATCTGTTTAGGAAGTGCAATCTTAGCTGCCTTATTTGTAATTCTTTCCACCTACCATAAGATGTGGAAGTACTATCCTGTGTATATAGGCTTAGTTTTTCTAGTAGTACGTTTATGTCAAGGTGAGATCTATTCTAGTTTTAGAAATGAGACTCGATCTGTAAAGCCATTAGCTAGAGGTATTACGGATGCTCTAGGGGGAAGGACACTTTATACATTAGAAGTATTTGAGAGATGGACATTATTTTATGCAAAAATTTTAGGCTTAAAAGCCTATCGTTTGTCTCCAGAGATGGAACTTGAAAATTTAAAATCACCAGATTCTAGCAGTTTTTTATTGCTGGATTATGAAGAGGAGTCTTGGCGTTATTCTCAGGCCTTAATTTATTCTGAAAAGGTGGAATTA
>JBILFC010000020.1:0-21770 GCA_044351785.1 Bdellovibrionota bacterium | reverse complement strand
TCATTCTACCTCTAGTGCCTATCTACTAGAAGTACCTAATAGCATACTTCCGAAATTTAAAGTTTTATCAGAATTTCCCACTCATCCTAGCATTCCCTTCTATCCAGAGCTTGATGCGAGAGGATTATTGAAGTAGAAGAAGGCACCGATTTAAGAATTATTTCAATTTAATTCTTCCCCCAACTAAGCCCGGGTGATGGAATTGGTAGACATACAGGACTTAAAATCCTGGGTTGCGAAAGCGACGTGCCGGTTCGATTCCGGCCCTGGGCACCATATATTTAATAATAATTGCTTAAAATTAAACCCTTAGTATAAAATAAGGCGTTACTCATTGTATATTATTGACTGTTTAAATGGCAAAAAAAGTAGATTTACTAAGAGATACTCCTCTATACTCACAAGCTGAAGCCTCTTTATATTTGAACATACCTAGGTCTACTCTTCGGTACTGGGCTTTTGGTGATAAGAGGGATGCGCATAAGGCGTTGCCGGTAGTGATGGTGCCAAGTCATTCAAATCAACTTTCATTTTTTAACTTAGTTGAGTTACATGTTCTAAACTCCATTAGAAAAGATTTTAACATCGTTTTGCCAGATGTGCGTAGGGCTTTGAAGTATATAGAAAGAGAACTTGGTATAAGCCGCCCTCTCTTAAATCAAGAATTTGAAACAGATGGAGTAAGTTTATTTGTTAAAAAATATGGTGAATTAATTAACGTAACATACGATGGACAGTATGTTATGGAAGATATTCTTAAGGATTCTTTGACGCGAATTAAGCGGGATGCTAAAAAAATTCCTATTAAACTTTTCCCTTATACTCGCTCTGATCAGGGAAATAGTCCAAGGGTTATATGTATGACGCCTTCTTTATTTTCTGGCCGTCCTGTAATAGACGGCACAGGCATTTCTACAGCAGTTATTGCTGATCGGTATAAGGCAGGCGATAGCGTTAAAGCAATTGCTAAAGACTTTAAGCAGGATACTAATGTAATTGAAGAAGCAATACGTTGTGAGCTTCAAAAAGCAGCCTAGTGATTTAATCCTCTATCTGGATAGGAACATAGGCACTGTGTCGGTTCCTATTGTTCTCAGGGAGCATGGAATTTCATTCGAGTTACATGATGATCATCTACCGCAAGCAGCGCCCGATGAGGCATGGGTAAAATTATGTTCTTCCAAGGGATGGATAGCTATCACCTTAGATAAAAGATTAGTTGTTAACGCTCCTGTTAAGAATGCTGCTAGAGGATCTAAGGTTTCTATATTTGTGGTTACCTCGGGTAGTATGACGGGGAGGGAATTGGGAGAGTTGATTGCAAAATTGCATAAGAAGATAGTTTCATTCGCCGTCGGTTCTAAGAAACCATTTTTAGCGACTATCAGTAAGTCGGGGAAGATAACGAGAAGTAAGTTTCCGTAATGATTTTATGGTGATTATTTTAAGGACAAAGTGGAAGTTCAGCGTGGTCCTTTTGACTCACCTATTGACTCATAATGTATGATATTGCTTTTCGCGCATGAATTTGATAGGATATTTTAATAATTGTTCTTTCACATAAGCCCATTCCTAATGGGCTGGTTTTTTTTGGTAGAGGAGATTTGCATGTTGGAGCGTGAAGCAGAGCAACTGGCGCAGTGGCTTGTAGAGTGTTTTGATCAGCAACTAAGTCAAAGTGGAGTAAATCCCACAATTGTAATCGCAGGTAATCAAGATCCAAGTTACAGCCTGATGGTTGGTGAGATAGACAGAGTAGCAGCAATGCAAAAGGCCTTGCTGTTAGTTGCGGGATCAATGGGGGAAGTGCACAAGGTGTCGATCCCTGAGGGCTCTCATGGCCTGACTCTTATTAAGAGTTCTGGCGCAGCCTTTTTCCTTACAGAATCTAATTTTTCACCGGACTTTTGGGATGAGGAATCTTTGCAGTTTTTAGATGCCAGTGAGGCTATGCAGAACTTTCCGGGTATCAGCAGGCATATTGCAGACGAGAAACTTTGCCTTGTCACTAAGGGAGGTTTGAACTGCAATTTACTTCTTATAGGAGGCTTGCTAGGTCTTTCTGCGGCTCAGTATTTACTGGACAAGTTAGTAAATCTTGAATCGGTGTATACGGTTACTTTAGTTGATCTTAGTACCGGCCCGGGTCATCCAGATTATTTCACGGGGAAGTATCTGGTGATGGTAGCCGGTTATCCTTGGTCATTAGACTGAGGCGCCGTCGTTTCCATGTAACATTCGACAGGCCCATATCTCCTCACAAAGGAAAATATGCTGGCCTGTTTTTTTATAGATGCAAATTATGTGTTTAGAGAAAAGCAGGTCAGCTTCAGGGTTTTAAGTGGAAACTTTCACTTTTTTGAAATTGTCACATTCCTAAATGCATACACATCAACTCTACTGCCCTTGGCTTCCCAAATACTGCATTCACTAACAGGTGTTTTATCTGCTTTTAATATCTCTCCAAAATTCCCACCTGCCCATAAAATGGGCCAAAGGTTGGAAGGGGCCTGCTTACCGATACATTTATTTAAGTTCGCTTGCAAACTCCCGATATCGTGTTTAACTTAAAATAGCATAAAACTTTTAATAATTATTGAATATTAACTCAAGTTAGAGATTTTCAATATTCTATACTCCGGGACACTATTGTGGAATTAAAAATTACTTTTGTAGATGCTTTTACTGATAAGATATTTAGTGGCAATCCCGCTGCAGTATGTATCCTTGAGAATCCACTTCCGGATGAATTAATGCAAACAATAGCCGCTGAGATTAATTTATCTGAAACTGCATTCCTCTATCCTAAAGATAGTGGTTATCACTTAAGATGGTTCACTCCAGTGGCTGAGGTTAAGCTTTGTGGACATGCCACTTTAGCTAGTGCGCATGCGCTTTGGGAGAGGGGAGTGGTAAAGAGTTCGAAAATTACTTTTTCATCTCTAAGTGGAGAATTGACTGCTGAAAAGAAGGGAGAATTGATAGAACTGAATTTCCCTGCTGAGCCTTTGACTGAGATCATTTTTCCGGATGGTTTGACCGATGCTTTGGGTGCATCGCCTATTTATATGGGTAAGACTGATGTCAGATATTTTGCTGAGCTTAAATCTGCTGAAGATGTTAGGAATCTAAAACCTGATTTTAATAAATTACTTTTATTTCCTCCTGGTAGAATTATTGTCACAGCAAAGTCTGACGATCCCAGATACGATTTTATTTCTAGATACTTTGCTCCGGGTATTGGTATTCCAGAAGATCCAGTGACTGGTTCCGCTCACTGTTCTCTAGCTCTATATTGGTCTAAGAAACTTAATAAAAATGAGCTAATGGCTTATCAGGCTTCTAAGCGGGGAGGAGAGATGAAAGTCATTCTTGACGATGACAGGGTGAGGTTGCAAGGCACCGCTGTTACTACTATGCAGGGGACGATGATGTTGGGGTAGTTTATTATTTTCACCGCCAAGATGGGAAAAGGTTTGGAAGGGGGGGATATCTATAAAACCAACGGCCTCATTTTTTATTTCTCCCTGTTATCCAGAGCTTAGGCGTTCCTGCGCCTAAACGTGGGATCTCATTTTTGATTGCCTAAGTTGATCTTTATAAATCCAAGTCAGTATCTGAAATATTTTTCCTAAGAATGCGATAACTTAGTAACTGGATTAATTGTTAAAAAATCTGCAAAAATTGATTAAAGTTATAAGCTTCATTATAAGACGTGATGGTAAATATGACAGAAGAAATACAAAAAATTGCTCTTTTTAAGGGAAAATCAATTAGAAAAATTATTCATCAAGATGAGTGGTGGTTTTCTATTGTTGACGTAATCGGTGCGCTTACTGATAGCCTAAACCCCAATGATTATTGGTACCAAATGAAAAAGCGTGTTGAATCTGATGAAGGATTTCAGTTATCGACAATTTGTCGACGACTGAAGCTAGAATCAGATGACGGCAAAAAATACGCCACTGACTGCGCTAATACGGAGGGGCTTTTTCGTATCATTCAGTCAATCCCTTCTCCTAAAGCAGAACCTTTTAAACGATGGCTTGCAAAGGTGGGTTATGAAAGAGTGCAAGAAATTGAAGACCCGGAACTTGCTACTAAGCGCACAAGAATGCTTTACAAACTTAAAGGTTATAGCGATGACTGGATAGAAAAGCGTATGCGCGGGATTGCTATCAGGGAAAAGCTAACCGATGAATGGAAAGGTAGAGGCGCAGAACGTCAGAAAGATTTTGAAATACTTACTGCTGAAATTTCCAAAGCAACTTTTGGCATTACTCCTAAAGAATACAAAGAAATAAAAAGTCTTAAGCGTGAAAACTTACGCGATCATATGGATGACTTTGAACTGATTTTCACAATGCTTGGTGAGAGGGCAACTACTGAAATTCATAGAAATGATAATTCTATGGGGGTAGAAAAACTTAAAGAAGATGCTCAGGTAGGAGGAAGTATTGCAGGGGGAGCAAGAGAAAAACTTGAAGAACGCCTAGGAAGAAGTATAGTTTCAAGTGATAATTTTATAGAAAACAAAGTTCCTAAGAAGATTGAAAATAAATAGTCGTAAGCCAAAACAGCAACCATTGGTTGCAGAAATTAGCTGGTCGAAAAATGTAATCATTATAGAGCGTTTCAAGGACGATCTATAGAGTGTATAATCTGTGGACCTACTCCCTGTCATTCAGTTTAGGCGTTCCTGCGCCTAAACGTGGGCTCTCATTCCAATTTGAAGGAAATCGGGAAGTACAACCTGAAATAGAGTACTATAACCCAGCTCAATAATTCTAAACTTTTCATTACAATTCAATGATTAAACCAATATGAACCACCATTCTAATAACGGCTTTACTAACAAGCACCATAACATCAATGGAGCTGTCCTTTATGGATAAGGTTTTTATTGAGGTTAAGGTAGTTGGTCGGAAAGATTCTTTCAGAAACTTATCTTGGCTTCTCACTGAGTGGAATGTTTTGTTCGGCTGAGTGAGTTGTCAAGATCGCCCCTAAGTTGTTCTCTAGGTTGAGAATGATTGATGGGCATGGTGTTTCTTGAATACGGAGTTTTTTATGGGAACGAACGGTTCTAAGGACGTAAAGTCCACGTCCACATCTACTAAGACCAAGTACATCGGTTCAGGTCTTGTTGGGGTTCCGCCATTGGCTGTAACCACTGCAGACCTTGCCCGAACGAACCACAGCTGGCCTTCATAAGCTGGTTGTGGTTGGAATGCGGCGGAGTAGTGAATCTTCACTACTCCGCTCATTTAGGATTAAAGAGAAAGGACAGCTTCTCTTTTAAATTACCCTCAGAACACGGTCCATCCGCCAATTGAAAATCCTTTAACATCATGATTGCTTGATTTGATTTCGCTTGCATGTTCTGTTTTATGTTTTAAGGACTATTGAGGGGCTTTGATTACATATTCTGTTATGTGTATAGTAAAGCATCAAACAAACCCGTATCGCCCCGAGAATAATCTGTGGTCCTTCTCCCTGTCATCAAGAGTTTAGGAGTTCCTGCGCCTAAAAGTGGGATGACATTTTTGATTTCCTTTTTTTCGTTTAGTTTATAACCGTAAAGAGATGCGCCCGAGTCCGGCTTGTTCCCTCCAGCTCATTCTCGCGCGAAGGATCCTCCTTCGCAGCTCCGAGGTGTCAGGCCTGATTTGACCGGGAAACGTAAACTTGCCATTCTACCCTTTTCCTGAAAAGTATAAGTCTTCAGTTTAGTAAGTAAGAAGTAGTATATTTCTAAATATGCTACTTCTATCAGGAGAAGGGTAGAACCAAGTCCGCTAGAGAGAACAAGCCGGACTCAGGCTTCCAGACCTCGATTGGACTGATCATAATTTCCTATCTTGAGGAAATAGCTAACTTTCTTTTTACATTGATAGGATAGTATGATTAATTTCATTTATAATTCAATTTGTTTATTATGAATCAAAAGTTACTAGAAGCACTTTCAACATTTGTTAAAGATAGAGATTGGGATCAATTTCATACTCCTAAAAACTTAACCCTAGCTTTAGTTGGTGAAGTAGGAGAGCTTGCGGAGCACTTCCAATGGTTAACTGATCAACAGATACTGAATTTAGATTCTACTAAGAAAGAAAAAGTAGCTGAAGAAATAGCTGATGTTTTTCTTTATCTTTTGCTTTTAGCGAAGAAGTTGAATCTGGATCTTGAAGAAGAAGGTCTTAAGAAGATTTCTAAAAATATTGAAAAATACCCGATACCTTTAGCTAAAGGTAATTCTCGGAAATATACTGAATACTAAAACGTTCAATTAAGTTACTGATGCTCATTTACACTGCCACTAAATCTGAATTCATAAAGCACATAGATGACAATCAGATCGAAATTAAAATAGATGAACAGTTCCGTCGAGTAAAAGGTCATGCCTCTCCTACCTCTGAAGTGGCTTCTTGGATGAACTCATTGAGTTATATGCGTACAATCCTTGATGAAGAAGATATTCCTGATACTGCTGGAGTAGCAATAGAATATAATATTCCACAGACTTCTAAGCGCATTGACTTTATTCTAACAGGTAGGAACGAGGATAGGCAGGAGAGTTTAGTAATCATAGAGTTGAAGCAGTGGGAAAAGGTACAAGCTACCAAGAAGGATGCGATAGTAGAGACCTATGTTGGAGGTCGGGTAAGAGAAGTTAATCATCCATCCTATCAGGCTTGGAGTTATGCTTCTTTACTTGAAGATTTCAATGAAGCTGTGCAGAAAGAAGACATTATGATACGCCCATGCGCTTATCTCCATAATTGTCGCTTAGAGAATGTTATAAATTCCGAATTCTACAAAGAGCATACTCTGAAAGCACCCGCCTTCCTAAGGGATGATACTGGTGCATTGAAAAGATTTATCAAGCAATATGTGAAGTATGGTGATGATAAAGATATTATGTTTAGAATTGATAATGGTAGGGTTAGGCCATCCAAATCATTATCAGATCACTTAAGTTCTCTCCTTAAGGGAAATAAGGAATTTGTATTAATCGATGATCAAAAACTTGTTTATGAAGGGGCGCTGGATTTAGTGTCGCAGGCTGAATCAGGAAAGAAACAAGTATTTATTATTGAAGGAGGACCAGGAACAGGTAAATCCGTAATCGCAATTAACTTACTCGTCGAACTTACAAGCAGAGAAAAACTGGTTCATTATGTTACAAAAAACTCTGCTCCTCGTGAGGTATATCAGAGTGTGTTAGCTGGAACTATAACTAAGACTAGAATATCTAACCTATTTAAAGGATCAGGCGCATATACAGAAACGGTTAAGAACGCTTTTGATGCTTTAGTTGTAGATGAAGCTCATAGGTTAAATGCTAAGTCAGGGATGTTCCGGAATAAAGGCGAGAATCAAATTAAAGAAATTATTAATTCCGCCAAGTGCAGTATATTTTTTATAGATGAGAATCAGATCGTTAGTATTCACGATATCGGTGAAAAGCAGAGTATTATAAATTTTGCTAAGGAAGTAGGAGCTGAAGTTACCGAAGGTTCACTTTCTTCTCAGTTTCGTTGTAATGGTTCAGATGGTTATCTTTCATGGTTGGATAATATTTTGCAGGTAAGGCCAACAGCTAATGAACGTTTAGATGGCAATGAGTATGACTTTAAAGTTCTAGCTAATCCTAAAGAGTTAAGAGAAAGAATTACTTCTGCAAATGTGTCTAAGAATAAGGCTAGAATTGTTGCTGGATACTGCTGGGATTGGGTTAGCAAGAAGAATACTAAAGAGTTTGATATAATTTTTGAAGAATTCAATTTCAAAATGAAGTGGAATTTATCCGATCATGGCATGACATGGATTTTGAAAGATTCTGTTGATCAGATTGGCTGTATCCATACTTGCCAAGGTTTGGAACTGGATTATGTAGGTGTTATCATCGGACCTGATCTTATTGTTAGGGATGGAAAGATTTTAACTGATATCAGTAAACGTTCTAAAAATGATTCTACAATTAAAGGTTTTAAGAAATACTTTAAAGAGGATAAGGAAGCCGCACAAAAATTGGCAGATATAATTATTAAGAATACCTATCGTACTCTTATGACTCGTGGTTCTAAGGGATGTTATGTATGGTCATCTGATCCTGAAACTAATGAGTATTTCAAGTCTAATATATCCGCAGTATTAGAGATAGTGGAGCAACCAGCGACATCTAATTTGATTCCATTTCCTATTGTGCCTGCGGAGCGGTGTATGCCTTTTGAAAATAGTGTTCCCTTATTTGATTTTAAAATTGCAGCTGGTGAATTTAGTTCCTTTCAGAACACAGAAGATTTTACATGGGTTGAGCTTCCTGATCATTATTCTATAAGGGAGGGAATGTTTATCGCCCAGGTGCATGGAGAATCTATGAATAAGAGAATTCCTAATGGATCATGGTGTTTGTTTAGAGCAAATCCTGCAGGGTCAAGGGAAGGAAAGATTGTGTTGGTTCAGCACCGTAATATCCAAGACCAAGATAATGGTGGGTATTTTACTGTAAAAAGGTATCATAGTGAGAAGGTTGCAGTGGAGGGAGAGGATTGGAAGCATTCGAGGATTGTTTTGAGTCCTGAGTCGAATATGGAGGGGTATGGTGATATTGTGCTAGAGGAAGATGAGGCTATGGAGTTGAGGGTTGTTGGGGAGTTTGTGGGGGTGGTGGGGTAGGGGATAAGATATTTCTATAGCGTTGAATTGATTTATTTCTTAGTCAATTTAGTTTTTGTTCATTATGGCTGAACTTGTTGCGCCATGCATAGTCACTATGCTTCATAAACATAAAATAATTTATTTTGTATTTGTCTGATTATCATTGTAGTTAGATATATAACTGTAATTTGATAGATCTCTCTCAATGATGAATTTTAATTCATCATGTGATACAAGGTTTTAATGTTGTTCGTCATGACTTTGTAAACGACATTTGAAACTAAGATAGGATGTAGCGGCGAGCTATATAGACATAGATGCTGGAAGTAATTTGGAACTTTATTTCCTACTGCCATTACAAAATAGATATTAGAGACAATAAACTTATGTAGATGGTACCCGTCTTCCTTTGTTGAATAGGGAAAGGTGAAATAGTTACCTTTAGGCGGACTGTCAGAAATCCACATAGTGAGAAATACGTTTTTCGGGTAATGTTTTTGATCCATTAAAAATTCCCTAATGGGCTCCTGATAGGGACCCAATTGAATTCCTTTCGTAGACTGTCGAAGTAGTTTCCAATTGCAAACCGCTCCCCGCCAGAAAATACTTAAAGCAAAATAAGTTAAAGTCGTAAAGTTTATATTCAAATTTTGGGCATTGTAGCATTGAGAATCTAAATTACCCATGATAGGAGCAATATCCTTAAAAATACTTTTAACCTTATCGGCTCGATTGAGTTCGTCGTATAGGGTGAAAAAATATTTTTCACCATCTTTATTTAGTTTTTTTTCGCAACTCGAACACAACAACATTTCCTGTGCTTGGAAGGATGTACTTTGTTCTGTTATTTTACTTCCGACTACGATGGGGAATAACCTTTTATTCTCCTCTAGTTCCATACATCTCTTATACATTCCCTTTGGAATGTAGTGGCTTCTCTGTAGATCGGTATTTACTAAACATAGTTTGCAAGTTAGCATTTGAAGGAATGTCTAAACATTACATAAAATGTGCATAGAATTCCTTTTCAATTCCGAAGCTCCTTAGATTACATACTCTCAGTGAATCTCCACAACTCTCAAAATTTTTTGATCTCTTATACTTCAACTTGCTTAAATTTCCGCAAATCCCACAATTTGCATCATTTCATTCTATGACAATTTGATTTAAAGATAGCTTCTAGAGGCCAGAAATCAGACTTTAGACAAGGCTATACCGTAGGTTTGAAAGGGGGTTGTTGATAGGTTAGGGAATGAAACTGTTTAGACTGCCATAGGGATGGGTGGTGGTCTGAAGGGCGGCTTATACATGCCGTGTGGGAAGATGATATCTAGTATGCCTTCTCTTAGTTTCTTAGATGCGTCTTTGAAATTTGTATAACAATCGAAGTAGAATTTTTTCGCTTCTGCTCTTCTTAGCGGGCAGATTGATAGTACTCTTGGTCTGAAACTATATCGGTCTGACTTCTTAGTGCTCTGTGGTCTTGCTCCGGGCTTAACTTGTTGTAGTAGTTCTGTGCCTAGAAAGCCTTTTCCTTCTTCTAGTCTCTTTTTAACTGTTTCCGTTCTTCTTTTCTCTAGTTTCTTTGATAGTGTTTTAGCATAGTCTTTCTGGCTTAGGTCTTCATATCCGGGGATTCTGTGATATTTAAGTTTATAGGTTGTTTCAAAGTTCTTGATAGAGATATTGGGATTGCCTCTTTTAGCTCTATTATAGGCTGTCCAGTCTACTACTTTATGTTCTTTTTCAATATTATGGATCGCATCATGAAAGAAGTTATAGCCGGGGTAATCTGAGATCTTCTGAACTAGGCCATCTTGAACAGCTTGTAAGGCTAAGTAAAATACCCGATCTTCTATGTCATCTGTATGCTGGGGGATTATTTCACAGGAGTATCTTCTTTCAAATAATCTTCCTCCTGGATAGTTTTCACAGAATGTTGGGACTAGTCTAGCTACAACTGAATTAAATACTCTCTTAAATTCAGCTCTGTTTTCTTTAGGAAAGTCTGCCGCCATCTGAATGTGATTACCTTCTATGGCAAAGCCGTAAAGGATAACTTCATACATGGTAGTATACTTAGCAAGATAGGCTAAGATTCTTGATTCTAGCTGTTTATTGTTAACAAACCATAGTTCTGAATTCCTACATCTGCTTGTTGTAAATGAAGTATGGTCTTTAGACTCTATTCGGGGGTGATAGCTCATGTGGCTCCTCTTGATAATGAAAATAGGGGTTTTCTTTTATTATCGTAGGAGGGGGAGGGTTATTGCACTTGAGAGGCTCAAATTGTTATTTTTCTTCATATTTTAGTGTCGAATCTACTCAGACCCCCAGAAATTCTTCGATAATAGATTAGGAGAAATAGGGGGTAAAATATGAAAGATATGTTGACAGTCGCTATAGTAACGCTTACTATAGCAGTGCAAGAAGGTAGGATAGACGGAGTAAAACATGAAAAATAAAAATCCTTTAACGGTCGCATTGGATATAGCCAATGATTTAAAGTTAGATAAGCTAACTTTAAAAGAAATAGAGCTTCTTCAAGTTCCAAAGGTTAAAGAACTGTCCCCTTCTCAAATTCGTAAAATAAGAGAGAAGGAAAATGCAAGTCAGGGCTCATAAATATGGATTAGGGGCGATTAAGGGGTAGGGGTTCAATTAGGCAACAAGCTGTTGCCTAATTCCTCCGCAATCTCTTAGGCCTATTAGCACCGGCAACTTAATTTATGAACATACGAGTGTAAGGAGATTGAATGACAGAGGCGGTGGTGCTAGAGCTTGGTTTCTCATAGAGAAATTCCATAGCTTTAGTCCCGTTACCCTTTATGCAACATATTAATAAAAATTCTTATAACTATATAGAACTCTAAAGTTTTCTTAAGGTTTTGACTCCGTGTGGTCATTTAAAGCTATTGAGGCTTTAAATGACTACGCGGTAGTCACCAGATTTAGATCTGGTTTCGTTTTAAGGTAAGGAGGCCGAGTAGAGGGGGTGGGGAGATGCATGATGTCTTTCTCGTCACCGTTGGTCATGCTTATGGCCACAGATCCTAGTGCGGTATTTCGCCTTTGGGTGTTATTTGCTGTACTGGGAGGGATTTTTTTCGTTGGCTTAGTTTTAGCCATTTTGGCGGAATGCGTTAACGAAAATGAAAATGCGAAGGGTCCAGATACTATTCGCATTTTCAAAGAAGAAAATTAATCCGCCTGCCCCCTCCTCTCATTTTTTCTCTTTTTAATATCTGTAAAAGGAGGGGGCAGGTTTCTGATTTTAGAGTTCTTTTTTCTAATTATTCCCTTTTTGAAAGCTTAACTTGACTAAAATAGTCTAATTATTTAGCATGCTTTATTAATTGTTCCTTTTAATAAAATTTGTTTTGGGTAGAAGTAGTCCTTGAGAGTTTTTCTTTAGAGTAAAGTTTGTAATGACTTTATTTATAGAAATGCTCCGATGGAGAGATATTAGGTTTTGAGAAAGGAGGTGGTGGCTTGAGCGTAGTAGAACAGGAAGCTAAGGTGTTTTTTACACAGGGAGGTGTTGCAAGAATTGTGAAGGGCATCCTCAGGCAAGCTGGAGGTTTTTCTGGTGATACTGTTGTGAATCTTGAAGATCTAATTGCTAAGTACGCTGACTGCTCTCTAACAAGATTAGAGTTGCAGTTAGATTTAGAAAAAGCATTTGATCTTAAATTCACAACAAAAACGATGTTGCAGCTTTGTGCAAATACGACCGTGGCGGATGTGGTGCGGTATGCACGGATTCGGATAGCCAAGAACTACTCGGAGGAGCAGCTCTATGATTTGATCCGTTTTTGCTTCGGGAAATTGGTACAAGTTACTCCGGATCAATTGTCTGGGCTTTCCAATGTAAATTCTCCGATCATTGATTCATTGGGTAGTCTTGATGAGACTGATTGGTCAGAATGGCGAAGAGAGATCATGCTTCGTCTGCCTATTAACGTGCCTGAGGGGTTTTGTCGTAATACGCCGCTCGGGCTTTTGTACTTTGTGAGTTGCGAATTGGTTCGTTTTTTTTGATTCCCTGACGAAAGGATTTGTTATGTCCACAACAGTTAGAACTGCTTTTGATGACGTTGCGTTGATTCTTGAGCAGGTTACGCCATCTTGTTATGGCTTAACGTTTGATATGATTAAGCCGGAGACGGTACTTCGTGAGTTCTTGCAGACAGAGGATCTGATCACTGAGTTCTTTGAAGCGCTTGCTGAGTTTGATACCCCAGGTGGTGGCTTTAAAGGGGTTGACACTGACAATTTCCTTACGGTCGCCCAGGTCGTCGAGTTCATGGAAATGAACTGAATGGATTGTCAGTTAGCATAGTCGTTCTTGCGCCCGAGGTTTTACGGAGGATCTCCATCGGGCTTTTTTATTCTAAAAACGAGGTAATTTTGCTTTTTGACCTCTAGATTAAATTGATTTCTCCATTTATAATCATTCATGTCTCTCTGAATTAAAAAATTCTTGAGAGTTTGTTTTAAAGGTTCCTAGGAGGTTCGGGCCATGGCTGAGAGTGGAAAAGATGGGAAACAGGCATTTCGTAATGCCGCACAAAGGAATGAAAGCAAGGTGACTCAGGCGATTCGGAAAAGCATGACAGTAGGCAAGAAACAAGTGCCGGCTCATGACGCGAGTACATTGCTGGCACACATTCGAAGAGCTGATACCACTATTCCTTCTGACTCATCACATGTAACTTTGGTTGCGAGTATTGTTCAGAAGAATGGCTGGACCTATAAGCCAAAATCTGCAAAGAAGTAAAAGTCGCTTCCCTTTTTGCTCGCTTGAGGGGAGATGAATTTAAGGTTTAGAAATAAAGCGAGCTTTCTCTTCCCTAAATTTTTCTTACCAGTAGATATTTATTTCCTTTGCGGCTTTGGTTGCTTTTAGATCAGATTTTAATCTTTGAAATAATTCCTTTCTCTTATCTTTTGAAGATTTATTCTGTAATTTTGTATAATCCCCGCAATTCATTGCGCTATTAGAAGGTTTGTAACATCGTAAGATTCCCACTATGGCACGTGCCTCATCTTCTTTATTGTTGCGTGCCTTAGATTCATTCATGGCATCAATAAATATTTCAATCGGTGGTGTGGATGGGGTAGGTTTGAACGCGACATTTTCTTCTATGCTATCAAAGAACTTTAAAGCTGTATAATTCAGTTTGAATGGGCCATCAACATACAAGTCTGTTAAATCCCGAATTATAAATTCAGCAGTAGCTAATTTTAGCGATGTATGAGGATTGTTTAATGACTTTAGTCTCCATAGTTCTTTTGAAACATTGCCAAGAGATGCTTTGTTTTTTACGAGTTTATGAAATTTAAATGTATTGGCGAAGTCTAAGACGTAAAGGTATCTTCTTACAAGGCTTAAGCATGCTTTGTCAGAGTAAGTTTTATAAGTAGATTCATTTTCGCATAATTTCTCTTGGGTCGTAATGGGTAGGAAGTACTGGACTGTATTATCTACAGCCCAATTCTTAATTTCGTAAGGTTTGTCTGTTAGGCGGGTTAAAAGTTCAAAATCTTTAGATAGTATGGCTGATCTCAGAATCCCAAATTTTATTCTATCTTTAGTATTGTCAGAATTATATCCTATTATTTCAACCATTTTAAGTCTTGTTTGTATAGCCTCATTGTATCTTTTAAGTTCGTCTAGGGCCTTTGCTTTTATCTCTAAAATGCCGAGGCTAATTTCTAAATTAGGAGAACTATGACTTAGGTCTAAAATGTTTAGGAAGTCATTCTTAGAATAAAGTAGAGCAGAAAGTAGAAGACTTTTTAAACCTTCATACTTGCTAAGTTCTGAGTCATTTTCTTCTATCCAATTGGCAATTAAGGGTAAGGCTTCGTTCGTAGGAGATCTTAGATGGAAAAATATTATGCTGGCTTTGAAAATTGAAGGAAGCTTAGATTCTAGAAAGTGTGTAACTAATTTTGCAGTGTCTGTATCTTCGAAGCTATTCTGAAATCTTCTTACAACGTATCGATCAAGTTCGCCGAGCGTATCTACTGTCGAATCAGAATCATCCCTCTCTAATATCGCTTCGGATAAGAGATTTAAATAATCGTCGTACCTATTTCCTAAAAAAGCTACTCTTCTTAAAAGACCAATAACGTCATTTCTATAAATTCCAGAGGGATATTGATCAAGATATTTTTTCAAGCTTTCTTCTGATTCAGAAAGAGATAAGAGGTCAATATTCGCTATGGGCTGATAGCCATCCCAGTATTCCTGAGCTAATCTCATCTTAATCCTAGCACAAGTATAGAGGGCTGATTCATTAATCCAAGGATTTTCGCTACCTGTGATGTTGCATAAGATATCTTTAGCTTCCTTAAGAATGTTATTGTAAAATGCAAGTGCCCCTTTCTGATATCGCCATTCAGGGGTGTCCTGAGACAAAGTTTTAATCCTTTCGTATTCTTTTTCCTTGTCTAGGTGAAGATTGATTCTACTTTCTATAAGTTCATTTCTTACTTCTAGAGGTTTTAGGTTCCGTATGCTATCAATGAAAGCAGTTGTAGAGTCAGCGTTAATCCAGCTAGATAATTTATTTAAATCTACGGGTTTGGTGTAACTAATTTCATTTAATAGAGTGTTTAGAGCTTTATAACTTTTGGATGGAGATTTAGCTTTTTTCTCCTGATAAGGGAAAATGTCTAATAGTGTTGTTAATACGTTCAATGAGTCATTGTGTGGTTCAAGGAACATAAGATCTTCTGAACAAGTATCATTAATCGTCCTATAGTATTCAAGACGATCTGTATCCTCGCAGGCGTCTCCACTACCGAGGGAGATAGAAGGGATTGAGAGTGACATTATGAAGGCGAATGAATTAAAAAGTTTTGTACGCATTTATTTAAAAATAACTATGCCTTTAAGGTTATTATTATGTTGAAAATTATTGATAATATATCTTTGATTTTCTAGAAGTCCAAGTTTAAATGGGACGTCTAAATTTTTAATTGATCTTAGGTATTGATCGACAAAGGGGATTTCATTTGCCCCCTCATAAAGCTGAAAGATGATCTCATCTGTGGTTAGGCTGAGTTCTTTTAAGACATTTTTATCTCCACTTGAAGCCCAGTCAGCAAGACCTGTGATACTAAGTTTTAGGTCTGGGTTTAATTCTTTTTTAAAGTCTTTAATGAAATCAATATAAAGGTTTAGTTTTTTTGAAGGCGAATCAAAATCAAGTTGAATTCCGGATACTAAATTCCCTCTAGAGCGCCATCTTACTAGATCAGTTTTAAAAAGATCTACTAGCTCGTCTTTAAAGGTAAGGTTTTCTATCCTATAGACAAGATAAATATCATGATCTTTTAGTCTTACTAATCCATGTCCTTGTCTAAGAAGTCTTGGCTTATGCTTACCGTTGCCTCTTTCGATTGTTCCTTGATGAATATAGAGCCTCGACTTTGGATTAATGTTTTCAATTTTTCTACCTGCCCAGATCCAATAGGCCTCTTCTAATGCATGAACGGGTGAGCTAAGTTCAAGTAAAAAGAGTGCAGATAGGAAGATTATATTTATAACTTTTAACATATGTTGAAGCATTTACTCATACAGGAAAAGTGCTTAATTTTGAATAGTTTTTATGTGTAGGGTTAGAAGGTGCTAGTAGGGGGAACGTTTTTGGATATTACTGTCATAATTATTGTTATTAGGTATGAATTAAGTTTTGGCTAGAATATGTTGTTTAATTTTAGGTTCTTAAATTTCTTTGCTATTTTGATCCTTCTCAACTTCAATGCTTGTGGACCAGGGGCAGGGACGGATGCTGATGTTAGTTCTGATTCCCCTTCCGAGGATTCTAGCTTAAGCCTATCATTGGATTTTGTGTCCAAGTGTGGTCTTGTTGAGGATGGTGAAAGTAAGTCATTTCCAGAGGATGTGGAGATTGTGGCAGTGGAGGTCTTAGATTCTGATACTGTAGCGATCATACCTCAAGAGAGTAAGGAAAAGGGTGAAAAACAAATAGTAAAATTCCATGGCCTATCATCGGGTGGAATAAATGACTTTAGAAAATTGCATGGAATGGATGTTCTAAAGAGGAAAGTCTCTGGCGGTGCATACTTTATTCCAGCAGGAAAGGACTGTGATGTGGTTTTAAGTGGCGGTGCTCAGGGTATCTTAGGTCAGCTTTATTCCTTAAACGGAGAAAATATTAATGAGTTTATATTGGCACAAGGCGCGGCAATGCCAAGTTCAGATATATGCGGGGGAGCTGTTCTTTCACGTTGTTATGGCAATATCCCTTTAGCTACAAGACCACCTAGTGATGTCGAGTTAAATTTGCAAGATGTAAGTCTTAGTTCCCAGTGTGGAGGAGTCTATAAAGGGGTTTTAAGGAATCCATTAACAAAAGCAGAATTGGTTAAGATCAAGGCTTTGTCAGGATCTGAAGCAATTGTAACAAGACAATTGGGTCTTGAGTCTGGAAATCCTCAGATTGTAAAATTGCATGGACTGTATACTGATGGATTGAGTAATACAGCCAAGAATTTAGGATTAAATTATTTAAAAGCTAAGGAAGCTGAAGAATTATATTTAGTAGTAGAGAGTCAAGAGTGTGAGATTCAAACTAGTCAAGGAGGCTTAGGCGTAGTTGGTCAACTATATACAAAGGCGGGAGTCAGTATAAATGAAGAACTACTTAAGCTTGGTTATGCAGTAGAGAGTTTCGATTCCTGTGGTGGCAATTTAATAGCTAGTTGTTATCAGCAGATTGCGACAGCAGCTCCTGATATTCAAGATCCAGTAGTTGAGCTACCTAGCGAGGAGAATGAAAGCGCTGGTGGCGGAGGTGGGAATTTAGGTGGTTTGGATGAAAATTTAATAAGGAATTTCTTATGGAAGCCAGTATCTGATAGTACTGGAAAGCTTGCAGTGCTGGTAAATCCTATCGGTGTAAGAATAGAAGTTTCTGGACTGTTCAATGAGACTTTAGAGAATAAGGGCCCAAGTAATGGTAGAGGTACTACATCAAGGGGCAAGAGACCTGGGTGTGATTTCGGAAATAATGTGACTGTATCTTTCTTCAATTCCGCGGGTGAGGCAATCCCAGTTGCTGGTGGAGGGACGACAGTTACTGTTGAGGATGGATGTAAAAGATATGAGTTTAGAAGGTAGAGAGAGAAATAGTTTATTCTTGCCGAATTATTATTGATTTAATTGTAAAATGGGAATATTCAAGGTCTTTCCTAGTAGTTCCGCATCTTCTTTTATTTGTTTATGTCCTCCATGGGAAATGACATTCAATCTCCTACCATCTTCAAATACTAGATTTAATTCATAGCTGGTATAGTCACTATCAGAGTCCAAGATTTCTTTACTTAGTAATTGTAGAGCTTGGATTGCTCTTATGCTTTCACGAATTTCTATTTCTGCAGTTCTAATGCCTTTTTCGATCGCATAATATTCTCCTTTAGCTAAATCAAATACTCTTGGACGATCGATTATTTTCTTTAAAAAAAACCCTAAAGGGAAGAATATTGAAACCCCTATAATGCCGAATAGTAAACTATATATTGGAGCAGCTAGTTGTAGGGTGGCAATAAATAGCATTACAAAGAAGGCTGAAGGAATAATAAAAAATAGTAAATTAAATACTCTTGCAAAATTAGTTGGTACAAATTCTAATTTATGCGCGTTGTTTTTAATTAGTCTATGAGTGCAGAAACTCGAAGCATGACTACTAATGGGAGTCCAGTCAAGGTTGGAAGTTATTTTATTTTCCATTAAATTTGACCCTATGAAATTATTGAATGTTTATGTCATACAATGGTATCGGGACTCAGAAATCATAGCTTTAGTAACAGATAGAATATCTTTGATTTTAATATTCACTTTTTATATTCATTTAGATATTCTAAAGGTTTACGGTGTGATTTGACCAATTTAAGGGACTGCATTAGAGTTGATTTTAAATATATTCTGCGTAGAAGAGGGATTGTATGGCAGTCTTTAGAGTAAAGTTCGTTAGCTTTATTTGTAAGAGTGTCGTCGATGGAGATTTGAGGTCGGCTCAGTTTATTGACGAGCTTTAAGTTGGTTTTTTATTAGCCTATAAATAGAAAGAAGAAGGTGGTGTGATGAGGCGTAATTTGTGGCAACAATTGGATGAATTTATTCGCTGTCGGCTATCTCAGTTGCTTCAAGCTAAGCGATCAGGGGGCGGGTTTGTACTGGTTACCATTAACGATTCGCTGAGAGGCGATCGCAGTCTGGAAGTCACAGATGATTTGCTTGGGGATTTGGCTACCTCTGTGTGGTCCCAATTCTCAGGAAAGGAAGGTGTGAGGTCCGATTTGCCTCCCGCGTGTACAATTTCCTTCGCTGAGTGTGCGACCGTGCGTTCGGTCGTTGCTGCATTTGAACGGATTCTTGCTCCTGCAGCGGTAGAGTCTGAAAGGGAGAAGGTAGCGTTTTGAAAGCAAGAAACAATATTGTGATTGTTACGCGGTGGAGGTTAACAGTAAAATCTCCATCGCGCATTTTTTATTTACTTACTCGAACTTGAAGACGATGAACTTGAACTTTCCTCATCTTCATCGTCGTCAGAGCTCGCAGCTTTATTCTGAATATTGGTAACTGAACCTGCAACAGAAGCTGATCCATTTCCAGTTTGAGACTTTCCTAATTCTTTTATCGCTCCTAGGAATTCTGTATATATGCTTCTAGCTTCATCATAACTAACATCATAATTTAGCCCTAGTTCACATGCTCTATAAAGTAATTCTCTAGCAATCAGTACTTCTGGGTTTCTGCCACCTAGGCTAGTAGCGTTTGCAGAGTCTTGGGCGCCATCACCTTGACTTCCTAGGGCGACAGTAACGCCATCAGCATATGCTTCAGCCGCATCAGGATCAGGTTGTGAGCAAATCTTTGTTCCGTGTTTGCCCTTTTTTACGAAGGTGTTCTGTAGGTCATCACTATAGGAGATGATTTTCAATTCATTATTTACGTTATCAACTTCTAAAACATTATTAAGCGAAGCGCAGGCAAGAAGTTGGGAGAAATAGAGTGAAATGCAAATTAACTTTATGATAAATGATATTTTTGTTGATTTAGATGACATTCTATTTCTCCGTTTTGTGTTTTAACTTTTAGTGGCAAAGATGAGCGGCATGACAAGCGTGATCAACTATCTTTGTTTCGAAGCTTTGAAGATCTTCACTCTTTTTCAAGGTTCGTTTGCAAGCTACCTCAACTGCCGTTTTAAGGGCGCCACAAATAGCCGGTGATTCTGGAGCTAATTCAGGTTCTTCTTCGGAGACTTTAGCAGAACATTCTTCAACTTGCTTTGCAATTGCATTTGCAGCTTTCCCGCAAGCGAAAGCATCTATTCCTGCATGTAGTCCTTCTTTGCAGGCCTTACAAGGTTCTGCAAGTGATTCGAGAATCTTGAGTCCTTTTTCTGCAGCTTTAGCGATGCCTTTCCCAATTTTTTCAGCATCATGTTCTAGACTTTTACCCCAATTTACAGGATTAAGATCTCCCCAGCCAAATTTTTCAACAGTATTAAATGAATCAACTGAAATTTCTTGTCCTTCAGGAAGATCTTCTGCTGATACGTTAATTGTGAAAAGAGATAGGGCGATGGTAGCTACTTTTAGAGTAGAGAGAATTTTCATTTTTATTTTATCCTTAAAGACTTAAGCAATTTAATTGATTGACGCGTCACCAGACTGCAAAGTGACACAGTTTAGTCGGACAAAAGTCGAAAGTACTTTAAGTAGTAAAAAGATGTATATTGAAGCCCGTATTTATAGGGCTTATCTTATCCTAATGCTTGTAGACACATCCGGTTTAGGATTTAGGTTTTCACATTCAGAGGGAGAAAAATTGTCGAAGCCAGTTGCATTAATGACTGCATCAGCCGAGGCGTTTAAAGCAGTTAGGTAAAACTCTAAGTTAGCTATTTCATTGTATGCATCTTCAAATTCATTATCATCAATTCTAAAACCAATATAATTATCCCCATGTCGAGCAGAATAACCTTCGCATACTATTTCTAATCTACCGAAAGATGGGGAGCCTACATTAAATGGTGAAATCGTTTGTGCATTAATATCATAAGCTGTGAAGCGATCGGAAAAACGAAGGTCAGGAGAATATCTTACAAGTACGTATAGGTCCTTATATTCTGGTCTATTGAGAATAGCGTCATTAAATTCTGCAGTGGCAGCCCTGAGATTAATCCGAACATCCTTTCCCGAGGAGACTGAATCATCCTCTGTATCAATATCTTTTACTACCGCAGTCCTTCCGAAGAATTCGTCTGCGGATTCTGAACAGGAGCAAACAAGAAGTAGGAGAGGTAATAGTTTTTTCATAGATTTAAAAATTTAAGTACATGTTTATTTTACCTATTTTATCCGCTAACAAAAGAATTTTCTGTTAGCGTATACGAGAAAAGCCGTATCTATCCGCTAACAGAAAGTATCCCTCCTGACTCTTGACCATTTCTCCCTATTATACTAGGGTATCTTGGCCGTTAGTTCTTTAAATATTCCTTAATTCGGGTAGACGATTTTCTGTGCTTTTCTCTAGAGTAGAGGGTTTTCCTTTATTCATGAGAACAGCCCGATGGAGAAAAAGGTTCTTTATCGGGTTTGGTTCATTCAAGTTTTCAGGCTTAGTTTGGAGCTTAGTTATGGATAATCATTCTTTGAGGCAGAGTCTTCAGGCTTTTGTTAGGACAACTTTGGGGAACCTTCTTGCACCCAAGCCACAGATCGAAGGTCTTCCGCATGTTCTCGAAGTGAGATCTATGGCGACCATGAGTGGGGTCAATCCAGTAGAAATTGACCTTGGTGATAGATTAGAGGACTTAAGCATTACTTCAGAAATGCTTAATCGGCTGAGGGATGATTGCGCCCGTGCCTATGGTTTGACGTTGAAGAGCGATCGCTTGTTCTCAGGTTGTATGACGGTCAAGGATCTCGTGGATCGCATTTTGGCCGCATATGAATTAGAGAACGCGGTTACCCCCAGCGAGGAGGTTCCTTTAATCCCAGAGGAGCTTCGTGGTTGGAATCATGAGCAAGCGAATCCGTGGGGGGCCATTATTTTGCTG
>JBILFC010000318.1:0-3242 GCA_044351785.1 Bdellovibrionota bacterium | reverse complement strand
GTCTATAGGCCAGCGGATGCTCTTGAAACTGCTATGAGTTATACTTGTGCTTTAGAGAGAAAAGATGGGCCATCAGTTCTAATTTTTACAAGACAGAACTTGCCTCAGATTGAAAGACCGGCATCATTTAAGCAGTCAGACATTCGTAAGGGAGCTTATACAGCCTATGAAACCTCTGCTAAGCCAGATTTAGTTTTTGTGGCAACTGGTTCTGAAGTATCTTTAGCACTTGCTACGGCTAAGATGATGGATGGTGTAGCTGTAAGAGTTGTATCAATGCCTTGTTACGAAAATTATAAGGTTCAGGATGATAAGTTTAAAGAAAGCTTGATTCCATCTAGTGCTAAAAAGGTTACAATCGAAGCTGGAGCAACTCTTGGTTGGTCAGGAATGGTAGGGGCTGGCCCTAAAGATTGTTTAAATATTGGACTAGATCATTTCGGAGCATCTGCTCCTGCTGAGGTATTGGCAGAGAAGTTTGGTTTAGTGCCTGAGGCTGTGAGAGAAAAGATTAAGAAAGCTTTTAATATTTAGTTTTTCATTAATACGGAGGGCGCAACGGGAAGTTCGTTGTAGTCCTCCGAATCGTAGTCGAATTCCTTACGGGCAGTTTTTTCGGAAATAGGTTTATATAGAGGGTCGCCTATAAGAATCACTCTCCAGCTTAAATATTTACTGCTTAAGAAAAATATTTCTACTAATTGATATTTCCCAGAAAGTAGAAGAGTATAGAATTTATTTGGTTTAGGAAAAGAATCAAGATAAGGTTCTGTCACCGCACCCAATGTAGCAACTACTCCATTAGCTATTAAATTTTTACACCACCCCTTTTCTTCAGGCTCCCTAAGACTCGCGGCCTCCTCGGACGCTATATGATAACCAATAGCTCCTTTATTAAATTTATATAGGTTTTCAAAATTTCTGAGACTATACCACCCTACGTAAAGTCCAACATTCGAAGTTTTTTCAGCTAATGTTTCGTTTCCGTCAAATTCTGTCTCAAATCGAGAACCAACTTCAATATTTCTTGCAAGCTTAACTAAGTCTTTATCATATTCTGCAAACTCATCATCTTGATCCCAAGAGAGTCCTCGTGAATCAATTACAAAGTTTCCTTTAAGACTCTGACTATTTTCCGTTTCTATACTATCAGTAATCATAGATCTAACTTTTTCAGGGCTAGGACCATCAATTCTAGATACTAGGGTTAAGCCTTTAAGTGCAAGGTAGTTCTTGCTTGATATTTTAGAACTGGAATTAATATCATCAACATATAAAGGATTATATAGCCTGTTAGTTAGTGGCGCACCGCCTGGTTGAACTTTTAATAGCGTAAGCTCACTATCTACCGCAGCTACGGAATCTTGATCAGCATCGGTGACAGTTAGAGGTACTCCGTAAAATGTAACGAGTATTTTTAATGACACGACTAATTTTTTTTCTACTAATTTACTTTTTATGGGCTCTAAAATTTCATTATTGAAATCAGCTCTTTCAATTAACTCAGTATCTTTTGTATTTAATTCAATAATATTATCAGCTGGAACTTTTCTTTTTTCGCTATAGAAGCGAGCAAGTTCACAGCTTTCTTTGAAATTTTTATTGCAAATGATGACTAAGTTTGAAGGGCTGAAATCTGCAAAGGCTGTAGAGCTAAGGGCGGTTAAGATTAAAGTGCCAATTAACGCTAAGCTTTTTATTTTATTTATGTTTATCAAGTTAAGTAATTTTAAGAGTAAGTTTTTATTTTCAATAAATACATCTATTGCAATTTCAAGGAAAGGAGCATTTACATTTTCTTCCTATCAGGCAACTATCATTAATTGATATAATATGTTAAGTGAGAAGGGCTAAATTTTACTGTATGTATGACAATGCGAATATCATCATTTTCCCATTTAAAAATACTTGAAGCAGAGAGCATCCATATTATTAGAGAGGTAGCGGGGCAGTTTGAAAAGCCAGTTATGCTTTACTCAATTGGGAAAGACTCAAGTGTATTGCTACGCCTTGTCGAGAAAGCATTCTACCCAGGATCTAGCCCTTTTCCACTTCTTCATATTGACACTGGTTTCAAGTTTAGAGAGATGTATAGTTTTCGTGATTCATATGCCAAAGAGCGCGGATTTAATTTAACTATATTTCGAAATGAAGATGCAATTACTTCAGGATCTAATCCATTTAGTTTGGGTACACAGCGGTGTTGTGGTCTATTAAAGACTAAAGCGCTACTGGATGGACTGATTGCAGGGGGATACGATGCAGCCATTGGTGGCGCTCGTCGTGATGAGGAGCGTTCACGATCTAAGGAACGGATATTTTCTTTCCGCTCGCGATACGGGGAGTGGGACCCTAAGAATCAACGCCCAGAGTTATGGAATCTCTACAATGGTAAAATTCATAGGGGTGAGTCTATGCGTGTTTATCCAATTTCAAATTGGACCGAGCTTGATGTATGGCAGTATATTTATCAAGAGCAGATTCCAATTGTTCCGCTCTATTTTGCTAAAAAGCGTAAGGTAATTTTGCGTGGGGAGCAGCTTATTCCTCTAGAAGAAGGTGGTATTGTCCAGGTGGGAGAAATTCCCCAGGAGATACTTTGTCGTTTCCGTTCGCTCGGATGTCATTATTGTACTGGTGCAATCAGATCATCTGCAACTACGGTAGCAGAAATTATCGCAGAAATGTTTAGCTTAAGAACTTCAGAACGTTCCACTAGGATCATTGACCACGACTCTGATGGTTCAATGGAAACAAAGAAACGTGAGGGGTATTTCTAAGTGAGTATTGGTAAATCCAAACTTAAGGTAGAAGAGCGTGGATTGTTACGATTTTCCACAGCGGGTAGTGTTGATGATGGTAAATCTACTTTGGTTGGTCGCCTGCTGTATGATTCTAAGAACTTGTTTGATGATCAGGTAGAAGCCTTAAAAGAAGCCTCTGTAAAGCACACTGGCAAAGGAACTTTCTCGTTAGCACTGCTTGCAGATGGCTTGCGGGCTGAGCGTGAACAAGGCATTACAATTGACGTAGCCTATCGTTATTTTGCGACAGAGAAGCGACGCTTTATTCTTGCTGACTCGCCTGGGCACGAACAGTATACGAGAAATATGGCGACTGGTGCCTCAACTGCCGATCTGACCATCGTTTTAGTGGATGCGTCCAAAGGAGTTTTGATTCAAACAAAGCGCCATGCATTCATTAGTTCTTTGCTCGGTGTGCCACGTATAATTGTTGCAGTT
>JBILFC010000317.1:0-3258 GCA_044351785.1 Bdellovibrionota bacterium | reverse complement strand
ATTATTTCCTTAAAGATTTAACAGCTAACAATCGATATCGGTAACTGAAATGGGATTACTTTAATAAAAATTTAAGGACAAAGAACATGAAAGTAACTTACCTACTAGCATTCTTACTTATTATTTCTGGCTGCACTGCTAGAGTCGATCAAAATTCAGTTAGGGCATCAGCAAATATTCCTACAGCTGCGAAAGTAGATAGAGTTAATATCGAACATGACTCTTCTACTCCTAATATTTACATGACCATAGAACCTATCTTAGTTAGAATTAATAGGGGCGAAAATGATATCAATATTAAATATAAAGAATCTGGTAAGAAAGATCCTGAGTGGATGCATGAGAAGAAAAGACTTACTGTAAATGTAAAGTACTATCAAGAATACTTTCTTCAGAGACAGATTCAAATTACAACTCAACTTGCATCCTCTCTAGGTGGAGTAAAAAACTTTAAGCTATTGGACTATAACATTGCTAAAGAAAAAAATTTCACAAGCACTAATAAGAAACCGAATGATCTTGGTTTATATCTAGTAAGGGCAAGCATTACAGAAGCAAATGATCAGGTACTTTATAAAAGCGATAAGAGCAGAATTCCAGGGATTTATAAAGATAAAGAAGTTGAAATTAAAGGGATGGTTGGTTTAGACATTCAAGTAATAGATCCCACTTCTGGCGAAGTAATTCATGCATTTCCTACTCAAGGATCCTACACTACAAAAGATGTTTCAGTAGAAGGAGGATTATTAACTGATTTTAGCTCTTCACATGAAGTTGTAAAAAGTTCAATTGACCAAGCATTGAGAGTTGCTCTTAATAACGCCGCTAATGAACTTTTTCAAAAGTTCTCTGGCAAATCACCAGTGGAAAATGAGTATGAATAGGCTTAACTTAAATAGGTTTTTTCTAACATTATTATTAGCCACTACTCAAACAGTATCAGCTGAAAATATTGATTACAGACCAGTTAAGCAATACCCCAATCCAATGAATCTAGGCTGGCAGTATGAGGTTGAATTAGATTGCAATTCGAAGGAACAATCATTTATAAGGTCTTATGATGAATTAAATCAAGTCGTAATAGGTCAACTGAAAGCCCATGATATTGAAAATGATTCCAACTCTCAGAATGCATTAAACATTTCTATAACGGACTTTTCATGTGACAAAAACGGTCTACAAGATAAGTTTGTAAGTCCCCTATCCCTTTATACAAGTAATACTATCTCTTCTGCTGTAATACTTAAAATTAACTTTGAAGTAGAAAGAAAGGATACTGGACAAATTCTTCATTCACAGGAAATTATTGTCATTAGTAGCAACGAAGAGAAAGATGGAAACTTTATGTGGTTTATCTTCGATAAAAAGGTAAAAGAAGTTAGCCTCAGAACTGCCTGGGGTAGAGCAGTAGAAAAGATTGTGAGAAAAACAAAAGAGGTTATAAAAAATGCATAAATATTTAATATTTATTTATTCGTTATGCTTTTGCATTCTTTCTGCTTGCGGTCGATCTACAATAGTAACTCCAAGCGAAATTAGTATTCAAACAGACTCTAAGAAAGTCGTAGCAAACGGCACCACAAGTATTGCAGTTCCTGGACTTTATAATCCTGTAGTGCCAGGATTCTATTTTAATATTTCCTATGACAATACAGAAAATATCAGCGAACTTGCAGCCATAGAACTAAGAAGATTACTTTTTCACTCTAAGAAATATAAAATCTATTCATCACACGAAACTTCTCGGCATGATTACACTGTAAATATTAAGTGTACTGAGTTTGTCCCAGATACAACTTCACTAAAAGGGGAGCGAAAAATACCAACTACTCAGGCTGCTAGTATTATTACTATGGTCGGAGCGAATATGGCAACCGCAGCTCCATTTCTAGGTCCCATAGGTGGTTTGATTGCTGGATTTGAACCGCTCACTGGTATAGGCCTAGGGTCCGAACAGCGAGAAATGAATAGTATGTTGACTCTAGATGTTCAACTTATTGATCGCAGTGGCGCTATACTTTATTCTAAACCTTATAGTGCTGGATTTACAACGAAAGTCCTAGAACGAGGTAGTATTGTAAGTTCAAGTTCCAAGGCAGTAGCATCAAGCTCAGCCCATGAAGCTGTGTTAGCAGCTTTAGATCTAGCCTTTAAGGATATACAGGCAAATACAAAGTAAAGAATATTAAGTTAAATATAAAATGTACCGATCTAGATAGAGAATTAAAAACGCACATTGTCATAAGAGCTTCAAATGGTTAAGTATTTAAAAAGATCTGCTAATATTATTCTCTGTCTAATTTCTCTAAATTTAATTGCTTGTAGTAGAAATAATCTTAAACCAGGTGAAATTCCTAATCCGCCTGAAACTATAGAATCCACTAAAGTAGTTGGAAGTATTAATGCAGTAGCTAGTAGAGCTCAGGAAGAAGGATCAGATTTAGTAAAATCTGGTGCTAGATATGACAGAGTTAAGAAAATCATGGACCGCATTAGTAAGGCTGCGGGAATGGGAAATTATCCTTATCCGGTGTTTGTAGCTGTGAATGATGATCCTAGTACTGCAAATGCATTTATCTACAATGGCAATACCGTAGTTGTCTACAGCCAACTTATTGATAAAGTAAGTTCCGATCATGAACTTGCAGCAATTATGGCACATGAAACAGGTCACATGCTAGGTAAGCATCATGAAGATGATGGGGCAAATGATAGAGCTGAAAATGTCGGTATTTTCAGTAAAATATTAGGATATACTGCAGCAATAGTCGTAGCAGGAGTTACTAGAAGTAGTAGTTTAGGAAGAATGGCTGGTAATACTACCTATAAAGGCTCTGCCTATGTAGGGAATGGTGCTTTTGTAAAAGCTTATAGTAGAGATAAAGAAAGAGAAGCTGATATGATAGGTTTGGTGCTTATGGCTAAAGCTGGCTACAATCCGAAGGCCGCTATAAACTTCTGGAAAAAGGCTGATGAAGTATTTCCCAAGTCAGATAGAAGTGCCTTTCAAAGCACACACCCAAGTCATGAAGATAGAGCAAGTGAGCTAGAAGAGCATTTAGAAGTTGCAATGCAACACTATAAACCTAAGAATAAAGGTGAAGCTGTAGCAAGCGCTAAATAACAAATACCATAACAACAACTTTAGTATGTTTAAAATTTCATCTCTCATTTTTTTAATCCTTATATTTACTTCTAGTGCGCAGGGCGAGGATCTAGCATTCTTTGAGAAGAATCTAGGTAAAGCACCAGCGGGTT
>JBILFC010000315.1:0-3271 GCA_044351785.1 Bdellovibrionota bacterium | reverse complement strand
TTAACAGACCCCGAAACAGATCTACAACTCTGAATACCAAATACACTCTTCTTAACATCAATTGCAACAACCACACACTGACTACCAAAGGCCTTAGAAGTTTCGCTAATTAAATTAGGATTACTTATTGCATGAGTATTAAGAATAACTTTTTCAAATCCCATCTTTAATATCTTTTCAGCTAAATCTACCGAACTAACGCCACCGCCATATGAAACGGGCATAAAACATTCATTGGCAATTTCTGAAAGTACTTTAAAATTCGGGCCTCTATTTTCCCTACTCGCTGAAATATCAAGAAATGCTAGTTCATCGACTTCCAATTCATTAAAAATACGACAAGTATTAGCAGGGTCCCCAATATATGAGAACTTTCCATACTTTACAGTCTTAACCAAAGATTCATTCCTCAGCTGTAGACATGGTATAACTCTAGTTCGTAACATAATTTACAATTCCGCAAAGTTCTTGAATAAACGCTTACCGAATCTATGACTTTTCTCCGGATGGAACTGAGCACCGTATATATTGCCTTTTTGAATTGCAGAATCAAACTTTATTCCATAGGTAGTTTTTAAAATCGAATGCTTCTGATCGTCTACAGATACTGCATATGAGTGCACAAAATAAAATCTAGGCTCCTCGCCTAAATCTTTAGTCAATTTACTTGTGCTGGAACTAGCAACTAAATTCCATCCCATATGAGGAACCTTTAAACCTTCTATTTTAGGGAATCGAGTTGTGTCTCCTTGGATCCATCCTAATCCAGGCAAAACACCCTCCTCACTACCCCTTGTTAAAAGTTGCATCCCCAAACATATCCCTAATACAGGCACCTTCTCTTCCAAAACCTTCCTATCTAAGACATCTCTTAAACCAGAACCGTTTATTCTTTCCATGGCTGAGTCAAAAGCTCCTACGCCTGGTAAAATTAATTTCTGTGCATTGGAGATAATTCTATAATCCGATGTTACAACAGATTGAACATCTACAGCCTTAAGCATATTCTGAATAGATCCGAGATTACCCATCCCATAGTCCACGATAGTAATCATTATTTAACCTTTAAGGGAAAACAATATTTTAAGTAAAAACTCATGGGCACTAAATTCGCCTTAGCTAATAAATAAAATAACGGTCTTAACTTCTCAAATCGTTTTTTATAGGTCTTGAAGTCATGCCAAGTACGCTTTTTTGCCTTCATCAAATCACAGTATTCATCGTTAGATAAACCGAGCCTCTTCTGCACATAACCGATTAATTCTGGGTCTGGATTTAGGGGTAACTTATGTTGCCTTAATGCTTCTTCTCTAGACATGCCACCATTTCTAGCCTTTGCTGCCAACGTCAATATTCTGTAATCGGTATTAAAACGCTGGGGGATCCACACGCTATGGGCAAAAGCAGATGCTCTATTCTCTAGGTGGTGTCCAGCATAGTTCTTCCATCCTGTCCTTTCCGACAGCTCCTGCTGAGCAGACTTCTTAGAATAGGATAAATACCATAATGGTCTTATAAACTTCTGCCGATATATCAATATCCACTTTAAAAACTGAAAAAAAGTCATAAGTGGATATGTTTCCAGAGAAATCCCGCCAAACCGTTTACAAATATCCTTAATATAACCACCATCAAAATAATTGTTCCCGACCGGAGAAATTCCTTCCTCAACAAAAGAATGCCCCTCGAGAATATACCTTACTCCATACTTTGCAGCAGCCTTTCTCAGTACTTGCACAAAGGCTAAATCAGTATCCGTATCAAACTCTTGAACACCAGCTTTTACATAAGCCAATTTTATCGCATCATGTTCTTTGTTGTTCACTACATGAGTATACAAATCTAATTTTAACGCGGAAGTAACTTTTCGAATATTTTCAGTAGCTACGGCACTATTCCAAGTATTATCATAATGAACTGCGAGTGGTCTAAGTCCCCAATCACAAGCCTTCATCAAAAGATAGGAAGAATCAGTCCCCCCCGAAACACCTACTACGCAATCATAGGTCTTATTTCTTCCATCTCTCTTTATCTCAGCAAGAATCTTGACCCAGCTCTCCTCTCCTAATTTCTGACCCGTACCATATTCAGAAGCTAGTTTTTCCACTTGCCGACAGTAATTACAAACTCCATCCGTATCAAATGATATCCCTGCGATGCTACTATCGTAGATACATTTAGCACAAATCGTTTCAGGCATTTTCATTACTTCTTAAAAACAGCCATCTTTAAAAATGAAAAATCTCCCGTTTCCGGCAATTTGCTTCCAAATTCATGTACTTTCTGGTTGTGTTTAGGCTCTTCAAACATTGGATATAAAATTCTCGTCGTTAACATATAAGTAGAACAGAAATGATAAAAAGATGACACAGAGAACATGGACTGAAACATCTGCTCATCTAGATACCTGCTATGCCATACCTTCTGAATTTCATCTAAGCCAGCCTCCAAACGATACTGGTTAAAGTTACTCAATGCTTCAGAAAAACACTCGGAGACAATCCCCACTCCTCCTTCATTCATACAATTTTTCATCTCCCTCAGTAAACACATCTGAGAATCCAGATCCATTAAAGCCATTATAGACCTCTGACTAAGAATAATATCGAACTTATTCTTATTAATTTCCCTAAAAAAGGATATGAAATCTGACTGATAGAAATTAAATCCCTCGGGACTCATACTCTTTGCGAGCGAAATGGCATTCTCTGAAAAATCAACACCAGTAAGACTGTACGTAATTCCTTTGGCATCCAAAAAACAAGAGACATTTCTTAACAACTCTCCCGTCCCGCAACCTATCTCTAAGATATTTATGGTAGAAACATTATCTAAATGTTTTGATAACTCATTGAGAATAGCATTAGTTTCAATCTGATAAAGATGAACATCCTTAAGAGCGGTAACATTCTCACCCTCATACTGCTTATCCCAAGTATCTTTTAGATCACTTATCACTGCATTACTCATTACCTATTTTCCTAATTTCAATTTCATCCCTAATTATATCATCTAAAGACTTAACTTTATTAAGTCCCAACTTAGCAAAACTATCCTTAGAATCAAGGCTACTTAAGATAGGCTCCAAAGGCTCAATCCCTTCCTCATCAAATATCAGAGGGTATTCTTTATAACCCATTAACTCTGACACCCTGCTAGCCAACCCACATAACGTAACTGGATCTCCAGCTGAAACATGAAAAACTTCCTGATCATAGTCACAATCAATTAGTAGTTTATTCACTGCTAACACATCATCAAGATGAATAAA
>JBILFC010000046.1:0-15635 GCA_044351785.1 Bdellovibrionota bacterium | reverse complement strand
AAGAGCCAAGTTAAGTGGGACTTTGAATCAACCTACAAAGGCGGACTCAATCACGTTAGATCCACAGTTGATGCAAAAAGAGGTACGGGTGGAATATTCGTTAACGTAATGGAAAAGCTTTCCATGGGTAATCCTCTTGAAACAATGAGGGCAAGAGTAAAGGCCTGCATGGACGGAGGAGCTGATGGCATAACTCTTTCTGCTGGACTTCACACAAATACCTTAAAACAAATAGAAGACCTATCTCGCTTTAGAGACATGAAAATAGGGATTATCGTGTCTTCAAGTAGAGCCTTAAAGATATTCCTAAGAAGTGCTTCTAGAGTAAACAGACTTCCTGACTTTGTAGTAGTCGAAGGTCCGCTAGCTGGTGGACACCTAGGCTTTGGTCTTGATTGGGCTAACTACTCACTGCATGAGATTTTAATTGACGTTATAAACTTCTTAAAACAAGAAAACCTAGATATCCCTGTAATTCCAGCAGGTGGAATATTTACAGGAAGTGATGCGGTGGAATTCATGGAACTTGGTGCAAGCGCCATTCAAGTTGCTACAAGATTCACAATCTCTCAAGAGTGTGGACTTCCAACTAATGTAAAACATCTCTACATTGCAGCTAAAGAAGAAGATATTGAAGTTAATACCTCAAGCCCAACTGGCTACCCAATGAGGATGTTAAATAACAGTCCGTCACTGAGCTCAAATGTTAAACCTAATTGCGAAGCTCTAGGATACATCCTAGATAAGGATGGCGGTTGTCAGTATCATCAAGCTTGGGACCAAGCTCCTCTAGATGATAAAGGCAATAAAATGCCAATCAGAGAAAAAATGTGTATCTGTTATCACTTCATGAAATTTAATACTTATACATGTGGGCATAACGCACACAGATTGAAAGACACGACTATTAAATTAGCAAGTGGTCAGTACCTAATACCACCAGCCGAACATATAATGAACGACTATCTTTACAGTAAGAATCATGAGATTTTATTACCGACCGCACCGGTTAATGATGGCTCGATAGAACCATTAAAGCACTCCACAGATGACAAAATAGCAATTGCTGGCGCATAGCACCACTTAAGTCGCGATATTTACTGGTATTTACATTAGAAATTGGCTTGACTCCTTTTTCCTGAAATTAGCATCTAAAATTAGCTAAAATCTTTATAGGACTACAGGCTAATAGTATGGAATCACTTAAGAACTCTCAAACTCCAGCGCATAGAAGTATTGAGATTCTACACTCAAAAGCATTTCAAAATCTTTCTGAATTTGAAACACTAACTAATTCTATTCTAAAGAACGAAAACGCTTCCACTATAGGATTCTGGGGGATTAGTGCCGGAAACATTATACATAATCTAAAAGGCAAAAACAGGAAGGTCGTAATTCTAGAACCCGACAAGCAAATACTAAAGTTATACAAAACTTCCTTTAAAAAAAATGACATTGAAATAATATATGCTGAAACGTTAGATCAACTAATCGCTGAAAATCCAGAGATCGTCGTTGTCGATGAACCTACTAAGAATTCTAATCACATAGAATATGATCGCTTAGAAAAAGTTAGCCTACGAAATATAGCTTCAAATAAGAAAGCTCAGAACAAGAAAAAAACCTTAAAAATATTAGTACAAGCTAGGGGGAATATTCTTCAGGCAAGAGGTGGAGACACTGTTGCGCTAGAGAGAACTTGTGAAGAGTTAACCAATTTAGGGGTTCATGTTACGATTGATCCCTATTGTCAATCTGAACCGAAAGATTATGACCTAATACACCTTTACAATTTTGCTACTCCCCATGCCATAGAACCCTTAGCAATTAGGGCCGTAGAGGCTGGAGTACCATACGTTGTAACTACTCTCTATGAGGATAGGCCATGCTTTTACCAAAAAATGAGTATTTATGGTCGCGTACTTGAAGAATATTTTCATGGCTCACTTTCTCATGTAAACTTTGAAACAGCAGAAAAAATAATCTCTAGCAACATAGATTCATTTCCTGACAAGGGAGAGCTAAACAATACTTTTGCAGCCAAACATGCAGCTTCTCTACTAGCCTCTGGACTGAGTGAAAAAAAACTACTTGAAAGAGACTACCCAGATCACAAAAGAATAGATATCACTCCATTTGGATCAAAAGGTTTTCCATATGTTCCAAAAAGTTTATTCGAAGAAAAACATGGAATATCTAACTATATTCTATGTGTGGCAAGACTTGAATGGAGAAAAAATCAAGCTATGCTTATGAAGGCCATGGAAGATTCAGAAATACCTATTGTACTAATCGAAGGTAATATTACCTATCAACCTAGATATCAAGAAGTAGTTCCTTACTTTAAAAGAAAAGGAAGAAATCTTTTACTTAGCAAACTCTCTGAAGAGGAGCTATCAAGCGCTTACAGTGGAGCCTTAGCTCATGTATTACCTAGTTGGTATGAATTACCAGGACTAGTTTCACTTGAAGCAGCAAGATGCGGAACACCCGTTGTAGCAACTAGACATGGAACATTGCCTGACTACCTCGGCGAATGTCCATTTTACTGCGAACCAGACAACATAGATTCAATTAGGTCCGCTATAGAACAAGCCATCAGCACGGCTAGAACAAGTCTCAGAATAAAAGAACAAAAAAAACTAGCTGATTCCTTTACTTGGAAACAAACAGCTGAAAAAGTATTGGATTCCTATCTTAACATTCTAGAACTAGATCATTCAGAAATACTATTAGCAAATGAATTGTACGATGGAAACTAGAACATACCTTCCTAACATCACTTTTGGTATAATTACAGCTGGAAAAAGAAATGCCATGCTTAACCAAATCGTAGCTAGCATTATGAAGCTAGGAATTCCTAACTATGAAATACTCATAAGTGGTGAAATAACCGCTGAAACTGCTAATACAATATCTATTCATTTTCCAGAAGCCGCCAGAGAAGGGCGCCTCGGAGCTATGAGAAATAGGATATTAGAAAAAGCTAAATTCGAAACCATTGTTATAGGCGATGATGATATTACATATGACGAAAACTTCTACAAAGCTCTTCGGCAATATGGTGACAATTTTAACATCATGTGTCCTAAAATACAGAACGCTGATGGAAGTAGATACTGGGATTGGGCAGTTTACGGAGCTCCTACTGGCCACCATTTAATCCCATATAATGAAGACTCTGAATACACCTACATAACAGGTGGAATGTGTATTATTAGAAAAGAGATAACAGATAAAGTTAAGTGGAATGAAAATCTTGGATTCTATGAAAATGAAGATATCTCTTTTAGCGGCATAATAAAGAGAGCTGGTTATCAACTAAAATCAAATCCACAAGCCATCGTTATTCACAATGATGATAGAATAACTCAGATGGAGGATTTTAATCAAAAGATTCCCACAGATGATTGGATAAACCACTCTAGTGGCATCAGAGTAAGAGGTGCATACTTAGGTGACCCGCATAACTTTAGCGTTGCCGATATTTTTGACATGGAGATACCTAGCGACCTTGTAGATGAAGATCTAATTGTTTCTGCCCACTTAAAAATAATGGGGGATGAAAATAGCTATTATCCATTGATACCCAAAGTAGAGATTTTTCAAGACGACACTAAGATTGGGGAACTACAATTTAGCGCGGCCCACAGAGAGTTTAAAATGAACTATGAGATTATTAAAAAAGATACTTCGACGCTAATCTCTCTTCGTTCAAATGCCTTAACAATAGGTGCATGGAATCTTGGAAATCGTTGCAGAAACATAGAGTCTATATTAGTAAGCGACCTATCTCTATCGGGAGTATCCGGGAAAAAATATAAGAAATCCATTTTACCCGAAAAAAGAAAGAATACGCAATCCACGCCTTTTAAAGGTCAGAAGAAAACTGGTATTAAATTAGTATCTCCCCTGACTTGTGCCAATAATCAAACTAGAATTCTATTATCAGTTTTACCGTTCCTGAGTTCCAGGGATGTAGAAATTGCTTTAGAGCCAAGGATCTGCACCCATGAAACAATCCTTGAAATGAGAGAAGATAAAAACTTGTGGTTGAAACCACTGGTAAACAACGTTACATCAGGAACTAGAATTGAACTTGTAGATCAAAATAGAATCCCATATGAAAATTACTTTAAAAGACATGCAAGCTTATGGTGCGGCAAGAATTATTTACTAGCAAGTGATTCAAGTGAATTCAATGGAATTTTAGAGGATGAAATTAATCTCTTTAGTAGTAAGTTTATTTTAAATTCAGCCCCCCAAATAAAAGAGCATCCATATGTGATGCCATATAAACTAAAAGAGATATGTAGTTCTCTAACTCCCCTAAATATTAGCTATAAACCTAAAAATTTTGTGGCAATTGAAATCTCGACTTGGAAAGAGGAATATTTAAAAACAGCAATGATTCTTTCTGAAAGATTAAAAAATCGCCTAGAAGATCTATCCATAATCCTTATCTCCCCCGAACCACATTTCTGGGCCGATAGACCTAGCTTAGTTGATAGGTTAAGAAAAATGGCAATCTCAGAGGAGATCAATCTAGAGAACCTACCTCCAATTACTCCTCTTGAAGGTTGTTATACAGATCCCTTACTTTTCAATACCTATAGAGCTACCGACCTGATAATTAATTTAAATGAGAAATCTCATCCTATCAACTTCATTCCTAGCATCTTAGCGAAAAAACCTATTCTGACTTTAACTAGAGAATGCAACGAGTCTCTAGTAAAGTCGCTTTATATAGAAACGATATTAGAGAATTTAAGTCCTGAAGAGCAAATTAATGGCTTAGCTCAGAAAGCCACCGAAATACTAAACTCAAAGTCTAATTTAATAAAATCATGTGAAGAAAGATATAGTCTATATACGGAAAAAGATAGCTCTCAAATTATCGCAAATAAGCTATTGGACTTACATTTAAGTTAAACTAAAAAAAGAATTAACAGCATTAATAACTAAATTCTGCTGATAGGTACTCAATTCAGGATACATAGGTAAAGAAAGAACACTTTTGCTAAGCTTTTCGGTAACAGGAAGGTCAATAGTAGCCCCACCACTTATATATGCAGGTTGCAAATGAATGGGCTGTGGATAATGAATTAAAGCATGAATCTCTCTTTCTTTCAGATAGTCTATCAGTTCATCCCTTTTCTCAGTTTGAATTGCGTACAAATGAAAAGCATGTTCAGATTCGCTTCTAACCTTCGGCAACACGATTGGCAATCCAACAAAAGCCTCGTTATATATTCTAGCAATCTCTCTTCTCTTAGAATTATCACTATCCAAATACTTCAACTTAACGCTTAAGATACCAGCTTGAATTTCATCTAAACGAGAGTTCATGCCTTTTATCTCGCTAATATAACGTTCACGCCAACCATACTGTCTTAAAATTTTCAACTGATCAAAAACCTTATCGCTATTTGTAGCAACGAAACCACCATCACCTAAGGCCCCAAGATTCTTAGTCGGATAAAAGCTAAATGTAGAAACATCTCCAAAAGAACCAAGCTTCTTCCCATTCCAGAGAGCTCCATGACACTGCGCACAATCCTCAACTAAAAATAAATTATGTTTTTTACAAATAGCTAGCAACTTACCTAAATCACAACTTTGCCCATAGATATGTACTACTACTATCGCCTTAGTTTTAGGAGTAATTAAAGCCTCAAGCTTATCCACATCTATCGTATAAAAATCTGGGTCGATATCAGAAAATACAACCTTAGCATTAGTAGCTTCAACTCCCACCACTGTGGCAACTGCAGTATGACTAACTGTAATGACTTCATCCCCCTCTCCCACCTTCAGTGCCTTTAAGGCCAAAGTGATAGCTTCTGTCCCATCCGCTACACCCAAACCGAAATTAACGCCCAAATAACGACCAAACTCTTCCTCAAAACGTTTTACATCCTCTCCTAGAATATAAATACCCTTTTCTAAAAATTTATTTATAGACGCTCTAATCTCTTCTTCATGAGCATCGAACTGAGCTTTTGGATATGCACAATAAATCATACTCAATCTCCTAAACTATTTCTACTTGGGGAACAAAAAATAACCATTTGCCATTACCATCTCTAAAAGCTTTTTCTTTCTCGAATATTTCGGTCTGATGGTTCCATGCAAATAAAACTGCCACATCTGGATAGCTGGACTTAAAGTCTTCATAAGACCGAATAGGAATATGCATTCCAGGACTAAACTTACCAATCTTAATGGGCGTGGTATCGCTAATATAAGAAATTAAATCTGGTCCAATCTGGCAATAATTTAAAACTGTTGTACTCTTAGAAGTCGCTCCATATCCTACAACCTTTTTACCCTCCTTAGATAACCTACTAAGTTCTTCTAATAATTTGGACTTAGAATCTGCACAATTTTTTGCAAACTGTAAATAAACATCAATTTTATCGAGGCCCTGCAGTTTCTCCTTTTCTAACAAATTAGTCACAGCTTCAGCTACCTGATACTCACCCTTCCTGCAGATATAATATCTCATAGAGCCACCATGAGTTACCTGAGGCGCTACATCAAAAACTTCCATACCGAAAAGACTGAATGCATATGAAATTGAATGCAAAGAAAATAAAAAAACATGTTCATCATAGAATTGGTCGTAGGAAGTCTTTTCCACTACAGCTCCCATATAGGGGTCTTCAAAAACGACAACTCCCTTCTTAGAAAGTAAAACATCAATACCAGAAAGCACAGAGAGAAAATCAGGAATATGACACATACAATTTGAAGCGGAGAATAAATCTACATGCCCCTCTCTAGAAACAATCTCTTCGGCTAGAGCCTTACCAAAAAATCTATTTTCTACCCTTAAACCCTTACTTCGTGAGACTTCCGCCACATTTAAAGATGGTTCTATTCCTAAATGCCGATAGTCTTTAAAATGCTGTAAAAAGATCCCATCATTACATCCCAACTCCATAATCATTTCAGCAAAAACTTTAAAATGCTTTTGCATGGAAGTAGATAAACTTGAGAAAAAAGCATAATGATCATGAAACATAATTTCAGGGTCTGGTTGAGTTATTAACTGAACCATTTTAGATTTTTGACAAAAAGCAACTTCTAAGGGGAAATAATATTCTGTCTTAAATTCTTCTTCTGATAAAAACCCATTAGCTATTGGCATATCACCATAACTAACAAATTGCTCTAAAGTAGAATCCGAAATTCTGCATTTATCTACTGCGTTCTTATTAACCGACATTCGTTTAGCTCCTAAAAAATTTACTATGCATTTCTTCTACTGCACGCTCAATACTTCCCTTAAAATTCCCATTCTGCATTAAAAGATCAGAAGTTCTAACACTAAAAGACGAATCATTCATCGCCTTATCTTCAACTAATTCAACTTTAATACTTGGATAAAACTTTCCAATAACATCTAAAATATCAGCAACAGCACATGATTCAGTTACGACGTTATAAATTTCCCTATTATATAGATTCAATTTTACGACTGAAGAAATAGCTTCACAAGCATCTATTATATCTAAATATGGCCTCTTTTGATTAAGGGCTGTACGCCATACAGAAATAGGCAATCCTAATTGCGCTTGCCAAATAAATTTATTCACAGCCGTATGAAACCTCATGCCCGGAGAGAACCCAGCAATCGTCCCAAATCTTAATACCGTATATTCCAAGCCAACCAAACTTTCTAAATAAAGCTCCGCATCTCGTTTGGACTTCGCATATGGATTAGCTGGAGTTACATATTCGTTAAAATTAGAATCAGTTATATCAACGTCAAGACCAGCATACATGTTGGTAGTAGAAAGGAAAATCAACTTCTTACGCTGATCCAAGACAGTATCCGCTACCTTCTTTAGTCCTTCAAAGTTAACCCTCTCAACCTCACCTGCATTATTAATACTTGAGCTAGCTTCCGTAAATGCAGCTAAATGAATTACTACATCAACATTTCTTATTACACTACTTAAATCATCTTCAACTACATCTTTTATTATAAACTTATATTCAACTTCTTTAGGCAGTTCAAATAAAGAACAGTATCTTTGCGTAGCTAAATTATCCAAGAGCACCAAGTCAGTATCGGGTATTTTCTGAGGCAATGCTCTAATTAACCTTGAACCAATGTGACCAAGTGCTCCGGTAATCAAGATTTTCATGTTTTTATACCCATCATCAAGAATCTGTAAAAAGCTATCAAGGATAGAGCATCCTTAAAATCTCCTGATTGTAATAATTTTTCCAACTCTGACTTATGTATTTTTTTAGTCTGAAGAATTTCACTGCCTTCTGGAGAGGCTCCCACGAACTCTATATCTTTAGCTAGAAAAACCTTAGCCCTTTCGCTAGTATGGCAGTTAGATATATGAATTTCAGACCCTAATTGCTCCCAGTTATTACTAACAAAACCTAGTTCCTCTTTAAGTTCTCTCTTAGCAGTTACGAGAGCATCTTCCCCTTCCTCTACTCCTCCCTCAACAACCTCCCAAGCAAATTCACCTACAGCATATCGGTACTGACCAACTAGATGTATATACCCATCCCTATCTAGCGCAATAACACCTATGGCATAGCGAATATTTAAAACTGCATAAACACCCTCGCTACCATCCGGATTAATCACCTCATCTTCTACCAAACTAACCCAAGGATTTTTATAAACTAACTTAGTATTAAGCTTTTTCCACGGATTAATGTTATTAGTGGCCATGTACGAATCCTTCTCGCCTAGCTAGACTTTCTAGATCTTGCGAATCAAAATAGATCCTTCTCCTTATCTCATTAAACATCGCACCATACAACTTTGCTTTTTGATTCCAACCCCAACCCATCTCGACTGAAGTCCTAGCATTAATTCCTAAAAAATTTAAATCCGCTCCTTTCAGTACACTTAAACAAGATAATATGTCATCTACTGATCTCTCTACTAAGAATCCATTATACCCATCACATATCAGTTCCGTCATATTGCCAACTCTAGTGGAAATAACAGGCAAACCACAAGCTAAAGCCTCTAGTCCTGGATTCGGTGTACCCTCGAATCTTGAAGCACAAATAAACACTGAAGCTTTATGATACAGATTATCTCGTAAATATTCCTGAGTATAAGCATCGCTTACTTTATTTAACTTAGAAGCATCAAATACTAGAAGTGGAACCTTAGCTAAACCACAAGCCTCTTGTATGATATCTAATCCCTTTTCGCCCATGGATTTTGAATTTCCAACCCAGCACGCCGTAAACTCCTTTGGCCCCTGAGTAGCGGGATAAAATAAATCTAAATCAACCCCATTTTGACAGCAAAAATATCTTCTATCCTCTGATACCAGTTTAAATGTATCAAAATTATTAATAACACTTGCCACAGCAATACCCCTATCTAACACTGCCTTAGTGTCATTGATAAGTTTAGGACAACTATTAGAAACTATCAACTTAGATGCTGGTATCGGACCGGTGAACTGCATTAAATATGCGTCAAACAACAAAACAAAATCATAATCATTTTCAGAGAATGGTTGTTGCATCTGCATAATGGTGAAATCTATTTCGGGTAAATTTCTTTTGAGATTATTTGCCCTATGCCACCACGCCCAACCTTCCTCATCATAAAAGACCAATACTCGTACCCTTCCGAGCTCTGAATTCAAAAATTGAATCTGTTGATGTTGCTCACGTAATATTCTTAAATTTTCTAAAAATATTTCAGAATCTTCAACCTTATCATTATATAATTGAGAAGAGGCAAGCCTGCTTAGATAAGAAGGTTGAGCAGCTATTGCAGCACTACTTGCTATTATACGATATCCCCCCAAGTACAGTCGATTCGATAGCTCAATATCTGACCTATCGGGAATATCTCCATAAGTTGACCGCACTAAACCAACCTCCATACATGCGCTTTTTCTGTATATTGCACAAAAAGTACTAACAAATTCTAACTCTAAGTCAGAATTGTTCTTATGAAAGGGCTCATTCATAGAAGGTGATATTGCAGATACCATTCCAATATCAGACTTTTTCAAGATAGAGTGAACCAAGCTAGAAACACAAAAAACATCTAGAACGATATTCGTGTTAGCTACAATTAATAACTCAGTTTTAGATTTTTCAAAAATTGTATTTCTAATTTCATTTACACTAGCGCCTTTAACTTCTAAATATGAATATGAGATCTCCTCTAATACAGACTCTATTTCAAGTTCATCAAAGTTAGAGGAACCGTCCGAACATAAAATTAACTCAAAATTTTCATAACTCTGCCCACAAATTGACCTGAGCAAATTATGTAAATTTAAATTACACTTGCCTAGAATAATTCCAATTGTAATTCTTGGAACCTGATTATTTAGCCAATTGCTCACCGATTTGTGTCCTTGCTAATTCTGTGTAGTTATCAACAGGACTACCAACTTCTCCTACGAAACTCTCTGCATCCTTAACATTCTGAACTGCCGCACCAACAATATTACCCAATATCTCACCGGACATATCCATTTTCACTCTATCAGAAATCCAATTATATGTTTTTGCCATACCGACTTCGATTGAGATAGAAGGTTCCCAAGATAAAACACTTCTTATCAATGTATTATCGCTATTCCTTCCCCTTACTCCTTGTGGCTTAGTAAGATCATAGTTTTTAGAAAGCGACTTTCCTGAAATTTTAAATGCAAGATCATACAAACTATCAATCGTAATCAGATCATCTCTACCGAGATTTAACGGATTAGAAAAATCAGACTCCATTAAACGTAACACTCCCTCTACACAATCATCAACATACATAAATGATCTAGTCTGCTTGCCATCTCCCCAAATTTCTATACTAGAATGATCCTCAGCATTTGCTACCTTAAAACAAACTGCTGCTGGAGCTTTTTCTCTTCCACCCTTATAAGAACCGCAAGGCCCATAAACATTATGAAATCTTACAACACGAGTCTCAAGGCCTTTATCCTTCATGTAGTACTCACAAAGTTTTTCCATATAAAGTTTTTCCCACCCATATCCCTCTTCAGGCGCAGCGGGATGAGCATCAGACTCCTTTAATGGCAAAATTTCCTCATTTGTTTGCATGTGTAATGGATAAATACAGGCAGTTGAAGAAAATAAAAATCTTTTAACACCGTTAGAGACAGAGCTCTCTAACATATACATATTCATTAATGTATTATTTTTACAAACCTCTGCATGCACATGACTGATATATCCAATACCACCCATATCAGCCGCAAGATGAAATACCCAATCTATTTCTTGAGTCGCTATCTTTGTATTTTCTTCAGAACGAAGGTCTAGTACAAGAAACTCATCAGCCTCTGTTGAATCATATTCAGGAGATTTAATATCGACTCCTCTTACCCAAAAGCCCTTGGACTTTAAATGACTCACTAAGTGATGACCAATAAAACCACCCGCACCAGTAACTAGAGCTCTCATAAGAATCCAATTAAGTTTAATTAATAACTACTTTTAGATGTCTTCAAAGAATCGGAGGATTCTCTGGATATAAGATACTTAAATTACTATGTTTATCTATACCTAGGTAACCAATATTTAGTCTTATAATCTTCGTAGATTTGAAGCAACACATTCTCCCACTGCTTAAGCAAAGTGTAATCTTTCATCACCCTTCTCCAGCCATTTGCTGCAATTTGTCGAGCTTCTTCTTCGTGTTCTAAATAGTATCTTGTTTTATCTACGCATTCATCTAAAGAATCAAAGCCAATAACTTCCTTATCTAACTCAAACATCTTGCCTAGATTATGTTTATTGTCACAAATTTGCATCACTCCATAAGCCATTAAAGTCACTACGCGGCTATTAACAGGACCGGTAGAATTATGTAAATTCCAACCAATCTTTGCCTGAGGAAATGGATCTCCTTCAACATATCCTCCAGGCCATCCCTTTCCTCTGACTAATGCTTGAGGGAAATGGCTCATTAGATATTCCACCCTCTTTGCTCGGTCACTTATGTCATAAACTCGCTCACAAAGCATTACAATATCAAGAGCTCGAGAGGACGTTAAAACATCATTATAGGTCTTGGGATATTTAGGATCGAATGGATCAACTCCATGAAATGCCCAGCCCACATTCTTAAGCCCCCATGATCGATACATATCCAAACAAGCCACATTTAGCGGCAAACAATAATCAAACGCATGGGCAACTGGCTTAGATAAAACCTCTGTGCTCTCTGGATCATCTGCACATTGAAATACGTTATATGACGGTAGAGTAGCAACAAACTCTGGGTGCAACATTGCACCACTAGGAGCAATAAGTACATGCCTTGTAGACATTACAGACTGAAGCTCCTCATAAAGCTTCATCAACTCTGAATCTTTTGCTCGCCATTTTGCGTCAAGTTTCGGGAAATGCCACCAACCACCAGGACATCTCAATCGAAACGGAGTAACATCATATCCATGACCTGCAAGTTCATCTAAAAAAACTTGCTCACCTACCCCACATTTCTCATCATATGCACTAAAAGCAAATACATACTTAAGCTGCTTCATGTCAGCTAGCATATCTTCCCTAGCATATCCTGATACACCAGGCTCTATAACCTCCACGACCTTCACTTTAGTTGTTTTTTCCTTAGACTCTTCTTTAATATATAATCCCACCCAAGAATTCCTAAGCCAATAAATCGTATGATCTCCCGGAATGGTCATTAAGAATCTTTCAACACCGCTCATGCTCTCATGAATCCAATGATATCTGGCACGAAACATAGGAGAGAAATCATGCCATGCCATCATTCCACCGCTAGCTAATCGCTGATAGAACGTAGTAGAATCTCTATAAACTGCTTCTTCACAATGATCTCCATCAATAAAAACAGTGCCAAGGTCATTTATTTCTTCTGAGGGAATCCAAGTTTGAGAATTTTCATAAATCTGAGTAACGTTATTTAGACCAAAATCACGAAATGCCTTACCTATCATATCCTTATCTGGAGCGTAGGTAGGCAAACCGACTGATAAGTCAAGTTGCTCAGGAAGCGCATTTACTGTAAGCACTTCATTCGGAAATGAGTTAACTGCTAAATGAAAAGCACTATCGCCCATTGAAGTACCAATTTCTAAAATTCTACCTTTAGAATTAGCTCCAATTGTGCATAAAACCTCTAAATCTCTTCTTCTTCTAAAATAAAAATCAGTATCAAATTGAACATCATCAATATTGCCACCTAATACACTTTCACTTCTTAAAAGTCCTTCCTTCTCAAAACCCAATTTAGATCTAAGATCTGCTATACTTTCACAAACCTCAATTGTAATCATATATCCTCTAGTATCGCTCATTGGCAATAAAACTCATTCGCCAAGGACCTTCCTTCTGGTACTCTGAAAAAACCCACTTAGGGTTTTGCGCAGTAAATTCAAACCAAGCTCTCTGCTCTCCGAGCGTAGGATTACCTTTATATCCAAACCAATCGTCAAAAATAAATATTGTACCGTCCGTGACAAGAGGCGGTATAAAATCAAGTACTTCTTTTGTAGAACTATAAAGATCACAATCTATCCAAACAATAGATGCCTTACGTAATCCATATTTTTCTACCGCATCCTTAGTGAGAGATTCATTATAGAATCCTGGAATAATTGCTACCTTATTCAGCGGAACTCCACCCTCAGCAATGTTCTTTATAAACTGATCCTGACTGCAACAATATTTACCTTGCTCAAATTCAGCGGTAATTTTATCCAAGCCGACTATCTCAGGTAAGCCCTGAAAAGAGTCTACCGCAACATACCTCATTTCCTGATATTGCTTTATTCTTGCTATAGAATCATGCTCATAAACTCCATGATCATTCTGTCTACTTCGCTCCTCAAATGCTCTAGTTAATGCCCAGTGAGCTTGAATGAACGATCCACCTCTAAATACCCCAAATTCATAATAGTCACCTTCAATCATATCAACTGCAACCATTGAAGCGGCTTTATAAATAATGCTATTAACATCTACAATATCATGGTGATTCATTGTTATATCATCCTTTCTTTTCTTGTATTTTCAATTAACTCAACTGAGCCTACTGCACTCAATTCCACACCTTCATTAGCAAAGAACAACTTAGTGCCTGACTCTATTGAGGATGAATAAATCTTCTCCCTATCTTCTCTGGCTTCAGGCAAACATAGCACTGAGAACAAAACTACTGCATCAATTTTATGAGTACTCAATCCTTGCGACATAGAAAGCAACATAGGATGATGAGACATAGTTTTAATTTCTGTCTCCTCTGCTACTATTTCCATTTTATGTTTGTCGGCAAAGTTTTGATTTATTAAACGCTGATGATGCTGGCTAATAAATTTACTAAATCCGTTTTTAGGAAATAAGTAACTAGCCACACTATACTTCCCTGCATCTGGCCGAAATTCACTACCTTTTGACAACTCGACCAAATCAATATGCTCGTAATATTCCCCAAGCGGCTTACTACCTGGATTATCCCCATCTACTAAAACCCTGTAATCAAGAGAAACTCTAGTATCTGGTGTTTTATTCTCTTCTGCCCCGTGAACAATCTTGGAGCAAAAGCAGTAAGTAGATCCTGGAATTAAACTCAAAGGCTTACAAATTGCTGCCAAAGCATCATTGATTTGACTCATATTAGCCTTCTCATTCTCCAACCTCTCTACCACTCTTACCGAATCATCTAATGAAGTCATATATAGGGAGTTGGTATCGTAACATTTCGTCAAAGGAGACCAAAAGTTAAGAACATCTTCACCATGACCATACCATTCATCAGTATGATATTGTACTGTTTTAGTCCCTGGTAAATGCAATCGAATACCTGGTTTTTTCTGATAATAGAACTTACTGCCGACTAATGGATAAATAACTTCTCTAATATAGCTTCTATATAAATTTAAAAATTCTTCGCTATCCATATGTCCATATAAGGCCGCATATAGACCATCAATTGTGTTTATGGATATTTGCTGATGTAACTTAGCCAATTCAGCAACCGCAGGTAAACCTTGCGAATTTAAATATTTATTTGCAGCGTTTAGGAACATCTTATCAAAATCATACTTTTCTATGTCAAAATGTATTGTTTGATTTAATGTATGTTGATGTTGTGACATATATTCACCTTTCCTTAATTATACTCTCCATCCTTCATAAACGGATGGAACTGCTGAAATTATTTTGCCTATTATTTCATCATCCAGTGAGCCAAGTTTAGATGCCACAACATTATCTAAGACTTGAAATTTATTTCTCATCCCAGGAATTACAACCGATACTGCCAAATTACTCAAACAAAATCTCAAAGATGAGACCGCGATACCGCCACTTAATTCCTCAAGAAAGCTGCACCTCTGTCCTGCTTCGAGCCTCCATTCATGCTCTGCCGTACTTATCGAGCTACGGATATCTAGCTCAGAAAAAACTGGTCGATCCTCAATCATTTTCCTACTCAAATATCCTGACGCTAAAGGCACCCTGCTAATAAAAGAATGTCCCTTCTTGGCAACTAGAGGAAGAAGTTCCTTTTCTGCTCTTCGATCTAAGATATTATAAATGCCCTCAAAAACAGTACCAAAATTTTGACCGATTGCTTGCACACAACAATCTATGGTTGTGCCACTAATTCCATA
>JBILFC010000033.1:0-17196 GCA_044351785.1 Bdellovibrionota bacterium | reverse complement strand
TAAATCCTCCATAAAACGTTTCAATTCATCAGTATAGAAAAATCCTCTCGGCGGTCCATGTAGTAGAAAAACATCTAAATAATCTCTTTGTAAGCGTCTTAGACTGGACTCTAAACTTTTCTGCAAATAACTAGGGGAAAAATCCTTAATCGCATGGCCTTCTGAAGATTCCAAATTGCCCGCCTTAGAACAAATAATGATATCATTTTTATTCTTTATCTCTCGACCTAAGATTATCTCTGACTGACCTAATCCATAAATATCAGCTGTATCAAAAAAATTTATTCCCTGCTCTATCGCACAACGAACAGCTTCAATTGAATCATTTTGATTTGCATGGCCCCAGCCTATTTGTTTCCCACCTAAAATCGCGCTACCACCAATAGCCCAGCAACCCATTCCTATCTCGGAAACTGCAGTAGCTAATCCATTAATAGTTCTGTATTTCAATTGCTCTTACTGTTAATCGCGGTTAACATCACTTGCTCTAGCTTCTTAAAAACCGCCTCCTTAGAATGAGATAAACTAGTACTCTCTATCGAACTAGCACCTATCTTGTCCCTCAGCTGTTTATTGCGAACCAAAGTTTCTACCTTCTCTACCCATTCATGATCAGAATCTATCAACACTCCCGTTTCTCCATCACTAATAATATCCGCACACTCGCCATGATTCCAACAGACAGCAGGTATACCTCCTTGCATATACAACAAGGCCTTTTGAGCTCCTCTAGATATATAATCCTCCAAATCAAAGGGCGGAGGGAATAGACCTATATCTAAAGAAACAATCTCCTCGAACATTTTATCCTCATCATACTTTCGGAGCAAAGAGATAGGAAGCCCATTGAGTTGCGCAATCAAAGAGTCATCATCACAACCCACTATTCTTAATTCAATATTCTTGTTTCTGGCACAAAGCTCAAACAACTGATCCTTAATTCCCAAGACTGCTCCCATAGTACCCGTACTTCCGATCCAACCGATCCTAACCTTATCTGAATTTAGCTTTTCAAATCGCCTTCTAGCTAATGCAAATTTATCAGGATGCGTAATTAAGGGAACCCTCATAGACTTATTAAATCTACTAGCAAAGTCAGAAAGATACTCATTCTCTACTGCGATTAAATCTACAGTACTCAATATATCTTCCAAAGTATGCCAACCATGTCTTCTGTGATTTGTTTGCCACAATGCATCTGCTAATTCAAATATAATGGCACCATCAAATTCAGATTTTAATCTTCTAACTAAATCTATTGATGCCATTTTAATCAAATAAACAACATCATACATCTTAGCTTTTGCCACCAATTCATCAGATGTTTTTCCTCGAAAATCTACAAATTCATTTCTCCATCCATACTTATCTAGCATTTCTTTATGCACTAGACCCCTAGAATACATAGAGGTATGACCCAGCTCTGAATCATAAATGAATAAAACACCTCTACTATTTAAATTTTTCTCCTTACTTGCCTCTATCCTCATGTCTCTCCAATCGGAATGAGTTTTGGGTGGCAAAACTTTAATATCACTAAATCCAGCCTGTTTTAATTCCTCGCATAAATGCTCAGGGCTCCAGCTAAATGCATATGGATAGTAATCTTCCTCTTTTTCCATATGATCTAAACCAAACGCATGAAACGGTCTCACTCCTTCTAAATATTCAGAGAAAACTCCATTACTAGAATTAATTTTTTCAATCGCTTTTCTTAAATTAGGCATTTCAAGACACAACTGACCAGATGGAGCTAATAGACCAAATATAACTCTTAAAAGTTTCCGAGCCTGCCATAAATTTAGATAACCAAAGGAATGAATCATTTCTACATAGGCAATACTATTTTGTTTGAAAAGTTTATGAATTTGAAGAAAATCTGTTTTAATATCTGCCCTTGAGTTCTGATCACTATCAATATTAATCCATCCCTCCTTATAATCATTTCCACATCCCAAATTTAATTTTATTTCAAAATCAATAAGCTCTCTTAAATGTCGATACGGTAAATTCCTAATAAAAATCAAAGAACCATTGGGAGATACAGAATACGGCAATTGCTTTTCAATAATAAAATTGTCTATTTCGTTGCCATCTCCAGGGACATGCGCGTAACCCAAAACAATAATAGAACCTCCTAGTTCAATGTTTGGGAAACAGTTTCTTAAACTAGAAATAGCTCCTGTATCTTTTCCTAAGCCATCTACTACGACTAAATCATATTTCTTTGAATTTTGGGAAAAAAAATTGCTCGTGTTAGCAACAATCAATTCAATTTTTGCTTCGTCTCTGAGCAAATTCTCTAAGTCATCAAACCAAGTTTTTATAAATTGAGACTTTTCATGTATACAAGTAATATCTATATTAATTCCTTTAGCTTTCTGACTAACAGCAAGAACCTGGGTTAACTTGCTATTGACAGTACCTAACTGAAGTATCCTCAACGGCTTAATATATTGAACAAATCTAGAAAGGGTATTGCTATCTACAAAGGTAGGATTTAAATCACTTAAAACTAGTTCTTTATGATCATCATCATCAAGTAAGGACGAAGGTACTTCTAAAAAGCTATTTATTTCCATAAATCCCTTCACCTTCAACTCGCATTGATCATCTAATAATAAATAATAAACATTTAATACTCTCACTTTTAGATGCAAGAAATACTAAACTAGATTATTAGTAGCGGTATCAAGGATTGATAATATAAATAAGCATAAAATTAAGCAGGTTCAAATCACTCCAAAAGCCCGATAAATACATTCAACTATGAAAGAAGCATACAACGGACAAAAGGTATTAATAACTGGTCACAATGGCTTCAAAGGCAGTTGGCTAACAACTTACCTTAATATGCTAGGAGCCGATGTATTAGGAATCTCTCTTCCAACAGATCAAAGGAACTTACACTATAGAGTACTTAAATTAAACAACAAAGAACACCTAATCGACATAGAAAATTATGACGAACTAAAATCTATAGTTAAAAAATTTAACCCTAAAATTATTTTTCACCTAGCGGCACAACCATTGGTAAGAGAATCTTATCTAAATCCACGACAAAATTATTCAACCAACGTATTGGGCTCCCTGAATATCTACGAGGCCGCTAGAGAATGTAAAAGTATAAAAGTACTAATCTCTGTCACTACAGACAAAGTATATCATAACACAGAACAAAAATATCACTATAAAGAGTCAGACATCTTAGGTGGTCATGACCCTTATAGCGCATCAAAGGCTTGCGTCGAAATCATGACGGATTCCTACAGAAAAAGTTTCTTAAATGATGACTCTCAACTAAAGATTGCTACCGTTAGAGCTGGAAATGTAATTGGTGGTGGAGATTGGAATGACGATAGACTTATTCCCGATGCCATCAAAGCAGCTATCGAAGATAGAACAATGCCTGTTAGAAATCCTCAATCTATTAGACCATGGCAACATGTACTAGATCCAATTTATGCCTACTTACTACTAGGTCAGAGATTATTAAATAATGAAAGTTTTGATTCTTTAAGTTGGAACTTTGGTCCTGATGAAAGTTATACATGGACTGTCGAAGAAGTATTAAATGAATGCCAGAAACAGTGGAATAAAATATCTTGGGAATCCAAAAAATCAGATGCCGAACCACATGAAGCAGGAACACTACTACTGGATATTTCAAAAGCAAAGAAGGAACTAAACTGGAAACCAGTCTGGGATACAAAAACAGCTATTAGAAAAAGTATTGAATGGTATCAATGCTTCTTTGAAAAAAATGAAATAATTACGCAGAAACAAATTTTAGAATACCAACAGGATCTACAAAACTTAGAAACTAACTAGGTACCTTCCATGTCTAAGGGCTTGGCTAGTGGCTCCATCTCGGTTATTGGTCTACCGAAAGCAAGCTTAGGATATGCGTTGGCTTTAGAATCAATCATAACCTCTAACAACGCTGGCTTAGTCATATCGCTATACAACCACTTAACTGCTTCAATGATCTGCTCTGGATGCTCAATTCTTTTGGAATCAATTTTATACGCCAAACCAATATCTCTAAATGAAGGTGCAGAATATCCAATTTTAGTCGACTGATGCCGACCTTCAAAATAAGAATCTTGAAACTGTCGTATCATGCCTAGGGATTCATTATTCATGATAACTATTTTTATGGGCAATGAATGAAAACTAATCGTTTCTAATTCCTGAATATTCAACTGAATTCCCCCATCTCCAGAAATCACAACTACTGCCCCACCATCGGTAGCGAAGGTGGCGCCTAGTGCTGCGGGTAAGGCAAAACCCATGGCACCCATACCACCGGAAGTTAAATGTCTTTGCAGAGAATTTAACTCTAATGATTGAGCCGCCCACATCTGATGATTTCCAACATCTGAAATATAAGTAGAGACCTGATCAGACTCCCTTGATAATTCATGCATAAACATATTGGGGTTAATTCCCTCTATCGTTCCTTCTAACTCCTTAACATCTGGAGATGCGAGCCTTAAACTGCTTATCTCTTCTTTCCAATTAGAAACTTGATTTATATCTATCTGCAAATCACAATTAAACACTTCATCAAGAAAGTCAGTGATACTCGCACAAACAACTTCAGAATTAACAACTCTATTCTGTAGTTCGCCTACTTCACAATCAACATGAAATATCTTCTTATTTCCACTAAATGATTCTACATCCGCACCCGTTTGCCGAATATCTAATCTACTACCAAGTACTAAAACAAAATCAGACACTCCAATTGCTTGATTGGCCCAACGATTGCCATAAGAACCGATAAAACCAACTCGCAAAGGAGAACTATATTCTAATGCATCAGTAGCCATTAAGGATGTTACCACTGGAATAGATAGTTTATTAGCAAAGTCCCTAAATCTTTTTAGCTCTAAGGCCTGATGGATACCTCCACCAACTAAAATTAATGGCTTTTTAGAATTTCTCAATGAAACTTTTAGATTCTCTATAAATTCGGATAATTTACCTCTATCTACCACAGACTGCTCTTTCACAATTCTCCGTGGTGGATGCGCCTGAATTACCGCTCGCTGAATACTCATTGGAATATCAATTAATACTGGTCCGGGCCTACCACTAATAGCTAAACAAAATGCATCGTCCAGAGCATCCACCAAATCATTTTCATTAATTACTTGATAAGCACTTTTAACAATTGGCTTCACCATAGATACAATATCTGTTTCCTGAAAGCCTAATTGGCGAATCTTTCTATCTCCCTTTAATTCACTAACATTGACTTGACCGGTAATAAAAAGGCATGGGCTCGAATCAAAAAAAGCACTTCCGATTCCAGTCAACAGATTAGTCGCTCCTGGTCCACTAGTAGCGAACGCAACCCCGCGCCTACCTTGAATCCGCCCTAATGCGTCTGCAGCAAAAGAACAAGACTGCTCATGATGACAAGATATAATCTTAGTAAATCCTCGAAGTGAGATTGAATCAAGTAAATGCGTAATCATGCCACCGGAAACTTCAAAAACAGAATCCACTTGATTAACCTCTAAAAACTCAGCGATATAGTCACTTACTTTATAAGATTTCATATTGCTCACTGTATTAATTCACTTTTTACTAATTCCAAACTGTCCTTAATGTTATAGCGACAAGTTAAATTATACAATTCACTTGCCTTTCTCATGGAAGGCACATAATAACTTTGAGAATTACTTCCACTAGACTTACTAATTCTGCATTTAGGATTTATCACCTCTACAACTAATCTTGCTAACTCTATTATAGATATAGACTCTTCGGAACCAACATTAATGATCATCTTATCATTTCCGAAAACTGCTAAAAAGAGTAGAAAAAACGCTAGATCACGCTCATCTATATAAGATCTAATATCAAGTCCGGATCCCGAAATGACTATCTCCTCACCTGATAAGGCAGAATTAATGAATGAAGACAGTGCAAACTTACTACTTCTAAGTATCTTTAAGCCTGAACAAGTGAACACTCTAGCAATTGAACAACTAAATTTAGATTCTAATAATACAAGTTCTTCAGATAACAACTTTGAAAGCCCGTAAGTTTTAGAAGCTCTACCTATTAATTCAGAATCCTCTGTTACAGGCTCATTTTTAGGAAAATAAACAGCTCCTGAGCTTACAAACAAGTACCGCCTTACCCCCATCAAGCTAGACAAATGAAGAGATTGCTTCACACTTAAAAGCATGTCCTTGAATTCTTGTTCGCATATCTGAGAGGTGGAAGAATAATCTGCCGCGGCATTTATACATACATCCACATGAAACCGTAGCGAAGGCTCCTCTTTTAAATCAAACTGAATCCATTCTACCCAATCATCTAAAAACCATTCTGGCTCTAATGTCCTTACTCGAGCTAAATCCCGACTTACACAATAGACCTTAAGAGAGAATTTATTAGTTTGTTTTAATTTCTTTAAAAATCGGAGGATTGAAAGCCCAATAAAGCCACTCGCACCTAATAGTAGTATACTTGAATCTTGAAGCTCCTCTATCAATACATCAATCTGATTCGATATATTAGGCAAAATTTCTTAATTCCTCCTGAATTTTCCCATGCACCATAGATCTAAAATCACTACTTAACCTAGCTTGATATATTTGCTCAAGCAACTGATCTTGTATACCCCTTAGCATTTCTAATCTTCTCAAGCCCTCGGCATTCTTTGTAAGATTAAGAAATTCTAATGCCTTATTCCAATCTGTAATACTTATTTCTCTTGCCTCACTTACACAGTTCTCAAAGGAAGATAATATATGCTCAATTAGGGTACTTCTTGTATGTTGAATCAGATAAAATTGGTCGCTTTCAGTAGGGGAAATAATCTCCTTCAGAATACAATCTACGAGGAACTTAGTTATATTCAATGTCCACATTTTAAAGTTAATTCGTGGATCTTGATTTGCTTGATGATCTCTTTCAACATGCTCTATTGGGGTCTCTATATGTAAGAAGTCTTCATTAGTTATTAGCGCAGGCAAGCCTATATAGGATTCTATTGCTACGGTAACATGCGCCAATGCAGACTCATAATTCATGTGTCGTACCCAATCCATAGGATCGAGCTGGGGTCTCTTAATAACCATTCCTGAAACCAACCCCAAAAGACTCATGAAACTAAATTCTCTAGAAAGCTCTAAAAATGTACCCTTTCTGTCTGCAGAGACATTATACATCCTCGGACCATAAGCTGGATAACAAGGGTAGGTTTCTGAAATCGATCTATTAAGAACAACCGTACAAACATCTCTCTTTTTCAAGAGAGCCAATAGCCTCCTCACACTACCATCTACAAAGTGATCATCATCACTAAAAGCCCATACGTATTCACCACTCGCACGGGCTAAACACTGCAGATAGTTAAAGTCATAACCATAATTTTGAATATTCCTAAGACTTAAGTAATTAGAAAATTTACCCTTAAATCTTTCCGCTACCTCAGGCGTATTATCAGGCGAGCAATTATCAGAAACTATAACTTCAACTTGCTCAGAAATATCGCTAGTAATTTGCCTTACCAATTCTTCTAAATTTTTTTCTAAATATTTTGCACGTTTAAAAGTAGGGATACAAATTGATAGTAGGGGCTGTGGCATGACTTAGATCCTTAATTAATTTCAAAAGTAGAAAAGAAGCTCCTAAAAAACACAGATCTCTTTCATGATTTAGATGCCAAAATAGTCACCAACGATCTAAATTCAGATCTCAGTAATGTAAGTAATTGTATTGCTTAAATTTTAAATTGCATCTAATTTTACTCTCAATTCGTCTAAATTAGGGATAATCATAAAAACGGAATTCGGTAATGGATAATACAAAAATCTCTGAATTAAGAGAGAAAGCTGTGGAAGCTGCTATTACCTATCACGCTGAGAACGAAAAACTAAAAAATAATTCTTTCATTCCTGGCTCTACATACATACCAGCAGCTACTAAAGTTGTTGATCAAGATGATCTTTCCCATCTTATGCACGCTAGCCTAGATATGTGGTTAACCACTGGAAGATTTGGTAAACAATTCGAACAAGAACTTCCTAACTTTTTCGGACTTAATGCTAAAGCCTTATTTGTTAATAGTGGGTCTAGTGCTAATCTATGCGGAATTTCAGCTTTCGGGTCTCCCCTATTAGAGGAGATAGGATTGAAACCTTTACAAAAAGGAGATGAAGTTATTACTACAGCTGGTGGATTTCCAACGACAGTAAATCCAATTGTACAAAATGGCTGGAAACCGATCTTTCTTGATATAAACAAAAATACTCTAAACGTAGAGAGCACCGACATTCTAAATGCAATAAATAGTAAAACTAGAGCAATAGTTCTAGCTCACGCCCTTGGGAATCCCTATAGAGTGGATGAATTCATAGAGGAGTGTAAAAAAAGAGAAATTTTTGTCTTTGAAGATTGCTGCGATGCTTTTGGAGCTAAAATTGGGGAAAAACCAGTAGGATCTTTTGGTCATTATGCATCTCTAAGTTTTTATCCAGCTCACCATATAACTACCGGAGAAGGTGGTGCTGTAATGAGTAATTCAAAAGCACTTAGGCGAGTAGCGGAAGGGATCAGAGATTGGGGAAGAGATTGTTGGTGTGAACCTGGAGTAGATAATACATGCGGAAAAAGATTTGATTGGCAACTTGGAAGTCTACCTTGCGGATATGATCATAAATATACTTACTCATCAATTGGATACAATCTAAAAGCCACAGACATGCAAGCTGCCCTTGGTGTCTCGCAGTTAAAAAAACTTCCATCTTTTATTAAAGAAAGAAATAAAAACTGGAACTATCTAAATTCCGAGATAAAGAGTTGTCCCGAACTCTCACAACATTTTATTCCAGTTCAACCTACACATGGAACTACTCCGAGTTGGTTTGGCTTTCCAATGCATACGAACTCAGGCTTAAATAGAAACAAAGTTGTTAGATTTCTCGAATCAAAGAAAGTTGGAACGAGACTGTTCTTTGCAGGTAACATTACTAGGCAACCAGCCTATAAAGATGTAGACTTTGAGATCATCGGAGAACTTAGTGGTTGCGATTACGTCACTAGTAACACATTTTGGATTGCTGTTCATCCAGCTTTAAATCTGGATAAGATGAACTACATGCTTGATATGCTTAAAGAATCCCTATCTTACTGTAAAGACTAAACGCATGAACACTAATATTCAATTTAACAGAAATCAAAACATTCCTATTTTTATTTTAGCTGGTGGGCTGGGAACTAGAATCTCAGAAGAAACCGCAATAAAACCTAAACCAATGATTGAAATTGGAGGTTATCCTATTCTAGTTCACATCATGAGATACTATTATAGCTATGGATTCAATGATTTCGTAATCTGTGCAGGCTACTTATCAAAAATGATAAAAGACTATTTCAAAAACTACGATCTCCAATACGATCATCTTGAAATTGACAATAGACATATAGAAATTTTCACACCAGAAAACGGAAACCATATAAATGTTTTCTCCAATTCCAATAGAGCTCTAGAAAAATGGCGAGTTCGCGTGCTAGATACAGGTAGAGACGCTATGACAGGATCAAGAGTAATGCAGGCTATCAATATTCTTGAAAAAAGGGATGGTATCAAAGTTAATACCTTCGGTCTCACCTATGGTGATGGCTTAACTAATTGCAATCTTGATGAGGAATTAACATATCATACTAATCATGGCAAAATTGCTACAGTACTCGGAGTTAAACCGATAGCTCGATTTGGAGAACTAGATCCCGACTCTAATGGTCTCGTTACAGGATTCATTGAAAAGCCTGCAAGCAAACAAGCTTATATTAACGGTGGCTATTTCTTTTTCAATCATGAAATTATAAAATATCTTAGTAGCGATCCAACTTGCGTCCTCGAACAAGCACCTCTTCAGAACATCGCGAAAGATAAGGAGCTACACATGTACGAACACAATAACTTCTGGTATTGCATGGATACCTTGAGAGACAAAATGTATCTACAAGAATTATGGGATTCTGATCATTGTCCTTGGAGCCCTAAAAGTTAAATGAATTTTAGAACGTAGCCGCAGGAATAAAGAAACAACATAATATTTATAAAAGTAACTACCAAAGATAGCCAACCAAGACTTCTTTCAGATAACGCATCAGGCATTCTACACCAATCTCTTCCTATTCCAAAGAATATAAAATCCTGAATTGCAAATACCAAAGAAATAGCACAGTACAACCACAGTAAGTCTGGATATATCACAGATGCGCCAGCCAACAATGGAATCAAAACAAAATAATGATTCGTGTGGACCCCCATACGAAGCATAAAGTAGGCATAAACCTCTAAGAAGGAAGAATATAAAATAATATTATTTCCATTTTTAAATCCTAAATACAAAACATAGCAATTTAGAATAGTAAAAAATAGAAAAGAGAAAAAACTAATTTTCTTAAATAAACTAGTTATCCCCGGACTCAGTTCACCAACAGATAGAGCGCTAGGCCAAAGTGAACCTGGCCCACCCCAATATGCAAATTTACTAGGCAAACCATTCCGAATAGCCTTCTTTGCCAACAAATAATACTGTACTGGGAACCAAAAATTAAAAGACTGTACGGAGAGATTTAAGGATAAAAAGTTAGTAATAGATAATATTCCATGAACCATACTCAACAAACGACCTGAACGAATGTACGGCCAGCAAACAAGCAAAACAATAAGCATGGATGCAATAACGCCATAAAACATATCGCTGACATTTGTTTTATAAATCATCCAAACTATAAACATAGGAGCTGTCACTATACCCGTAGGTTTATGCAAGACGGTTAAAGTATAAAATATAAAAGCTAGTATTGGGTACCCTAGAAAGCAACTCGTAAACGCTACCAAAGCAAAAAAACCTGTTATTGCGTCAACGAATGCTTGGAGAGGACAACTAAGAAGAACGGATGGATTCATCCAGTATAGGGCTGCCATAATTGCCGCATTCTCGGAACCCAAAGTGATATAAGCAAAGTAATATATAAACAAAGTAGTGAGAAAAGAGGCTATTAGAGGGGATAAATTTATATAAAAATTTAACCAACGACGATTTCTTAGATCTGGAAACTTCTTAGCATAAAGTCTAAAAGTTGCAGCGATTGGATACAGAAACAATGGAGGGTGCGGGAAAAAGAAGTAAGGTCTTGAGTAATTATAACAATCCCCGTACTGTATTTTAGCTTGAAAGTTATCCAAAACTTCTTTAAATTTCTCGCCCGATTTATATCTTTCTCTAATTTTTAAGTCATCCTCACCATAAGCATTAATTATTCCATATTCATAAGTATACACAGCATAGGCCTTCCAAAATTCGATATCCTGGCAGCCCCAACCAAACGCACCCACAATGCGAATAACAAGTCCTATTACAAAAACAAATATAAATAGAAAAATTTCCATTAGACCTAATTAATCTAGATATTCATTAATTACGTCTCGGTAATAATCTGCGGTATGTGCTAATCCAGTTTCTAGATCAAATTTAGATTCCCAGTTTAATGCTGACTTTATTTTAGAATTTGAAATCACAGCATCGCCGATTTCAATAGCTTCTCTATCCTTGGGCCAAGGAACTTTCTTTACGCTTCCTCCAATTACACGACTTATCGCTTCTGCTATTTCTCCTACGGTATGCTGATTATCAGAAGCTCCAAAGAAAACCTGACCATTACTTTCTTCTGATTCAGCCGCTAGAATTAAAGCAGCCACACTATCTCCAATATAAGAAACATTTCTAAGCTGATTACCTTCACCAAATACGCATATATCTTTGTTCTTTAATCCCAATCCTATGAAATAATTCATAAAACCAAAGTCTGGACTCTTTATATTCGATCTAGGGCCGAAATTATTAGCAAGCCTAACAACTGTTGTTCGCATTCCATATGCTTTACCATAAATTAGAACATACTTTTCAGATGCTACTTTATTGGCCGAGTAAATATCCACTGGAAACTCCGAATGAGTTTCAGTTACGGGATTGGAAATCATACATCCAATTTGAGTACTTGTACCAACATGCACAATCTTCGCGTATTTATTAAAACGCTTAGTTGCTTCAAGGATATTGGTCATACCCTTACAGTTTACATCGATATCAACAAATGGCTCCTTCATGGAATTAGGGTGAGATGTATAGGCTGCACAAGTAAATATAATATCCTGATCTACGACCGCAGCACTAACTCCTTCAAAGTTTCGAATATCATTTAAAACTAAAGATATATTACTTTTTATAGATTTTATATTGAATATATTTCCACCCGAACGTGGATCTAAGCAGTCATAGATAGTGACCTTAGCTCCAAGTTTTAAACATTCATGAGCAATATTGCTTCCGATAAAACCCAAACCACCAGTCACTAAGACATTCTTTCCTGACAGGTCTGGTAATTTAATAATAGATTTCATAGTCTCTATTAAGACGAAAGAAAACCTACTTAAGATTCAGAGAAATAAGTGAATTTATACAAGCCTTTAAATCATTTAATCCTGATTTAAGCGGCTTCCAATTAGGTAAAGTATCATCCCCATGCCACAACTCCCGATAAGAACCATTCTCTCCTACCTGGTCCACAAGCCATTTTATTCTCATTGTATAGCCGAAACTCTCTATAGAACTTACTAACTCGCCAAGACTAACGGCATTCATAGAGTTAATTCTATAAGATTCAATACAACCCTGTGTCTTATTAGAAATAAATTCTGACGCATTTATAAATGCTTGCACAACATCGTCAACATGCACCATCTCCAACAACTGTTTCGGATTAGAAAGAACTAACTCCTCGCCATTTAATGCAGCTAAAATTATACGATTTAAAATTTTATTTCTCTTATCATCCTCCCCAAAGGTCTCGAATATTTTTAAAAAAATAAACCTAACATCATGCAGTGCATAATATGAAGATAGATCATAGATAGCCCTTCTTTGAGCTCCATATAAGGAGGAGGGCTTGAATAAATTATTATCTAGATGCTCCGCTACAGAACTTGCCATTATGAATTTCTTAATTCCGGCCCGATATCCAGCTTCTAAAATTTTCGCCGGAATAGTTAGGTTTACGTCCTGCAAGACCTCGAAATCACTTTCCTTGTGGGCAGACAAATAATAACCCATTAAATTATAAATCTCGCTTGCCCCGATCATAACAAACAACTCTTTGATCCCACTTACATCTGAAGGCAATTTATGAACTTTTACACTATTATTAATAGCCCGACTTAAATCGCCTGACGTAACAACATGTACTTCCTTCCCCAAGGCTAATAAGGCGGAAACTAACCTAGACCCTATGTATCCAAAACCACCTGTTACAATTACTTTTTCCATACTATGTATGATGCACAAACTTGATCTTTTAATCTACAAATTACCAATATAATTCTCCACGACATAATCCGCTATTGCTAAACTAGATGTAGCCCCAGGAGATGGGGCATTTAGCACATGGACTTGTCTACCCTCTCTCTCCATTACAAAATCCATATCGAGGGTACCCTCTTCCCGCATGGCCTGAGCCCTAACCCCAGCAGTTCCTTTCCCTAAATGATGATATTCAATTTCTGGAATCATTTTCTTAGCTTTTGCTAAAAACTTAGATTTAAAAAGAGAGGTTTCCAGCTCTCCAATTGAAAATGACAAATTCTTAAATAAAAATTTCCTAAGTCCTACATAACTAAGAGACTCATAAGTGTCATACAGCGAAAAGTCTGTCTTTTTATATCCCTCTCTCTTAAAAGCTAGTACAGCATTTGGTCCTACTTCCTTTTCTCCATTAACTAACTTTGTAAAATGAACGCCGAGAAATGGAAACTTAGGATTAGGAACTGGGTAAACTAAATGATTTAATAAACTATGAGCTTCCTTATTGAGCATGTAATATTCACCTCTAAAAGGAACGATTTTTATCGGAGGTTTTTTACCAGTGGCTTGCTTGTAGATTCTATCGGTATAAACTCCTGTACATGAAACGATGTAATCATAAGAATTCTCACCTGCCTGAGATTTAACTATAACCTCTGAAGAAGCATTAGTTATTTCCTTAACTTCAGAAGATAAATTTATCCTTGCCCCCATTTGAAGAATCAGCTCTTTTAACTTCCTTGCCACTGCCTTAAAATCAGCAATTCCTTCTTCTGGTACTAAGAGCGAGCTATGAGCTCTAACATAAGGTTCTCTTTCTTTAAGCTCTGCTTGAGTTAACTTCCTCAGACCTTTCAGTCCATTAGCTTCTCCCCTCTTAGCTAAGTTATCTAGATAACCCGACTCCACCTCATCACTAGCAACTACAACCTTTCCACAAATCTCATGCGCGATCTCATGCACTCTGCAAAATTCCGTCATTTGCCTAATACCTTCAACTGCAAGCTTAGCCTTTAGAGAACCAGGCTGATAATACAAACCACAATGAAGAACACCGCTATTTCTACCAGACTGATGCTTACCAACCTCATCTTCCTTCTCGTAAAGAGTGATCTTTAATTTAGGATTTTTTAAAAGTAACTTATAAGAAACGGCTAGACCTACAAGACCACCACCGATTATAGCTATAGATTGGTTATTGGACATATAAATTTATGAAATGAAAGCTCAAACATTCCGATAAGTAGCAGAATCTGTGGATTATGAGAAATATTTTTATCGCTCATAATCATCAATTTTATAGCTCATCGTGAGCGATAAAACGATTCTGAATGAGCTAAAGGCTAGATTGGAGGGTAGCTGAATAAATCCTTCTTCCATACTCCTCTGCAGACACTAAACTATATCCAGATGCCAAGTCCCAGCCAGCCTGCACCTCCGTCTCAGGCCCTGCGAGCCACAGAATTTGTGGTTGTTTACTAGAATCTAGCTTTTTAAGAATCTTAATGTCCTTATCTGTTAACTTTAATGCCCTAGCTGTATAGATATCTACAAAATCAAGCTTTAATTTTAAAAGTCCATCAACTCTTTCTTTAATAGGGATAATATTAGTTAGACCAAGCTCTCTAATAACCTCTTCCATAAAATGAACTCTCTTCTCTCTAGGTTCTAAGAGTATTGTCTCTATTTCCACTCCCTTATCTTCAAAAAGAAAATGCCAGAAGAATCCAGGTATCCCTGCCCCTGTTCCTATATCCATGTACCGCAATTTTCTATTCTCTCGGTCCTTATTACATACATGAAAGGATGCTAGGGAATCGGTAAAATGAACAAGTAACATATCTTCAATAGACTTAGGAGGGCCTATAAGATCATGAGTCTGATTCCAAAATAGCAAGAGATTTAAATATTTTCTTGAAAGCTCAATACATCTATCACTTGGAGTTTTAAGATCGATAAATTCAGGTAGAAGTTTTAAATCCTCTATAGCTTTTACGATATGCTCTTTTAGAACTTTCAACTTATGTTAATTAAAATTTACAGTTCTTCTTTCTCTTGAACTTGGAGGCTTAATATAAGACTTCTTCTTTAAGTGAATGGCTAAGATAGAAACTGCGGCTGGAGTTACTCCTGAAATTCTTGAAGCCTGTCCAAGGGTAGAAGGCCTGACTAAATTAAGTCTTTCAATCACTTCTGTTCCTAATCCCTCAATCCTAGAATAATCAAAGCCTGCAGGAACTTTTTCCTCTTCCATGCGCTTTAATCTTGCAATATCCATTTCCTGACGCTCAAGATAACCAGAGAACTTAGTTTCAACTTCAACTGAAGTTCTCTCTTGCATACTAAGCTCTACCTCTGAGGGAAACTTCTCAAGTAATACTTCATAAGAAATTTCAGGTCTTCTTAAAAGAGTAGATAAAGAAGTCTTATCTCCAATATGTGCCGTATTTAAAGAATCTAAAATCTCATTATCCTTAACTATGGGCTTTAAGTACGTCGTATCAAGCCTAGTCTTTTCTTTCTCAATTCTATTTCTTCTATCTTCAAACCTTGCCCACTCCTCATCAGACACCACTCCAAGCTGTCTAGCAATTGGAGTTAATCTAAGATCTGCATTATCTTCCCTAAGATGTAGTCTATATTCCGCTCTTGAAGTAAACATTCTATAAGGCTCAAGTACTCCCAAAGAAGTTAAGTCATCTGCCATTACTCCTAGGTAAGCTTGATCGCGTCTAATATGAAGAGGAGACTTACCTTGAACAAAAAGACTCGCATTTATTCCGGCTAATATACCTTGCGCTCCTGCTTCTTCGTAACCTGAAGTACCATTAATTTGTCCTGCTAGATAAAGACCTTCATAGGATTTAACTTTAAAACCAGGATCAAGTTCAGTAGGATCTACATGATCATACTCTACCGCATAAGCAGGAACTAAAATTTCAGAATTCTCTAATCCACTTATGCTTTTAATTATTTCATGCTGAACATCAAGAGGTAAAGATGTGGAAATTCCATTAGGATAAACAATGTCTGAATCATATCCTTCTGGTTCTAAAAATACGCTGTGTGAATTCTTATCACTGAAACGAAATACCTTATCTTCTATCGAGGGACAGTACCTAGGCCCACCAGATTCTATCTGCCCATTAAACATAGGCGAGCGGTCTTTATTACGCCTAATGATGTCATGTGTTTTTTCATTTGTATTAGTCATCCAACAAGAAATTTGTTTTCTTGTTATCTCACTAGTTCTGAATGAAAATGGCCTAATTGGATCATCCCCAGCCTGCTCTTCACATTTTGAAAAATCTATTGAAGACAATCTTATTCTTGGAGGTGTTCCAGTCTTAAGTCTTCCCATTCTAAGACCAAGATCTCTAATTGAATCACTTAAATAATAACTTGCAGGCTCTCCTACCCTACCACCTACGGTCTTATCAGCTCCTGTATGCATTAAGCCTTTAAGAAAGGTTCCCGTAGTAACGACTACTGCTTTTGATTTAAAAATTTCACCAGATTCTGTTTCAACGCCTTCTACCTTAAGAGAGCTAACTAATAATCTCTTAACTGGAAGTCCAAGTGTGGTTAAGTTATTTTCCGAAAGAACTGCCTTAGTAATTCTATTTTTATATAAAATTCTATCCGCTTGTGCTCTTGAACTTCTTACAGCGGGACCCTTAGAAGAATTTAAAATTCTAAACTGAATCCCTGTTTCATCAATTGCCACTCCCATCTCACCGTAAAGAGCATCGATTTCTTTTACTAACTGCCCCTTACCAAGACCACCAATAGCAGGATT
>JBILFC010000314.1:0-3300 GCA_044351785.1 Bdellovibrionota bacterium | reverse complement strand
ATTCTGGTTTGAGGGGTATACTCTACAATACATCGAGCATTATATAATATTTCTTTCTGAAGTTCTGTTTTTCCTGGGCAGTCACCACCTATGGCATTTAAAAACATGCCAGCTTCTATGTGATCAAGAGTAAGAATTGTTGCCTTTTTCTTATCGGCAGTACATGTCGTTACAATATCACAACCTCTTACAGCTTCAGAAGTTGAATTAAATTTCTTTAAAACCAAATTATTTTCTGATTGAAGATTATCGATTAACTTATCAGTTGCATTTGGATCTACGTCATACAACATAAATTCTGATATTCCCAAGAGTTCGTTAAAAGCTACAATCTGAAACTCAGACTGAGCACCGTTACCAATCATCGCCATTTTACTCGAATTCTTTCTTGCTAAATAACTCGCCGCTAAAACTGAAGTTGCTGCTGTTCTGATTGCTGTTAGCAGAGTCATTTCAGAGATTAGAAGGGGGAAACCTGTATTCATCTCAGAAAGCGCACCGAAAGCCATTACTGTAGTTAAACCAATGTCAGGATTTTTAGGATGCCCATTAACGTATTTAAATGCAAATAGATCCTGATTTGAAATCGGCATCAACTCAACCACACCAAGAGGTGAATGATTCGCAGTTCTGGGACACTTATCAAAGTCATCCCACTTACTGAATTCAGCTTTAAGCTGCTCTACAAGCTTTCTAATAATAGTTCTTAAGCCAACCTTCTTAACAAGATTTGAAGTCGATACTACATCTAAATATAAAGTTTTTCGTTCATTGGAGTTCATTTTGCTAGTTTAAACCCCTGCCCTATCTTTTGGCAAGGGAAGATTTAGGTAGAGAGTTTAAAAATTTAGTTGATAATAAGTTCCCTTACCTACCCCAAGTCTACTTATGAATTTTTCCTCTACCAACTTATTCAACGAATCATTTACTGTTCTTCTAGGTAAAGCCACATACTCAGTAATTTCTCCTGCATTCATTCTGTATTTTGCTTGGTCTTTAAAAACATCTAATATCATTCGAGAGGATAAATTAAGTTTAATTAATCTGCCGTATCTTTCTCTATAGAACTGAATATCTTTTAATGCAGCATGAATAATTTTCATCTTAAAATCTAATAGCGGTTTATAGTTATAATCACTAGAATTCTGACTAAAGTATCCGCCTGAACACTGCCTTAAAACTAAATAATACTCTTCTCTATTCTTCTCTATATGCCTATCGATATTTAAATAAGGTGCTATTGAAGAAATTCCCTTAGCCTGACAATGCAACAAAGAAAGTAGAAACAAACCTCGACCTAAGCGTCCATTACCATCCTGAAAAGGATGAATAGCTAGGAAACGAAACACAAACTCTACAGCAACAGCTAAACTCCAAGGATACGTTGGTAAGGTTGAATTATACCACTCGACTAAATCATGCATCGCCGCTTCAGTAATTGGGCCTGGATCTGAAGTAACTAATACTTGAGATTCTTCATTTGAAACTAGATTGCGCCTAATTACTCGATTAGGCACAACTTTATACTTACCTAAATAGTGTGTGGCTGGAGCATAAAATTCCATTAAGGTCTTATGAAGACCTCTAATCGTTACTTCACTTAATGGGAATAATGAGCCTGATTGCTGATAAATAATATTTAACATCGCTCTACAACCAGCGACCTCATCAATACTTCTTTCTTTATCTTTAGATAGTTTATCTAGGATTAATTCTCGTTGCTCTAGAAAAGCTGTAGGCTTAGAATCTTTAAGAATAGTCGTATCGATCCATTCGACTTCTAAATCAGTTAACACCGCATTTTCAATTCTTGTTGATGATCCAATTGCACTGATCCTCACATTTTTTAATATGAAGCTCCGCTCTTCCTCATCCATGGAAGATATTTGATACCAAACCATAGAAATCTCATGAGATAAGGCCCCCAAAGCTCTTTGGGTTGTTTCCTCTAAAACATAGGAAATTGCGCTTGCGGTTTCATGCGGTTTCATGCAGAAAATATACATTACTACCGCATGAAACCGCAAGGAAAACTTTCTCGGGATCTTACAAGCACGTAGCCTTGAAGTCGATCTAACGCATTAGAATATCGTAGGGGCGACCCTTACGGTCGCCCGCAAAGTCAATCAAATCAATGGCTTATGGCGGGTAGCCGCAAGGGCTACCCCTACAAAGACTAATACCTTATCGAGGGAATAAAATAAGTGCCAAATCCTAAGCACCCATCTTCCAATTACCTGGCATTTTACTCACACCGAGAATAAACACCCTCTTATTTTTAGAGGTATTACCAATTTCAATAGAAATTGCTTGCTTAGCTACCCCAAACTCTTTTGACAGAAATTTCACTAATTCTTCATTCGCTTGATTGTCTACTGGGGGAGAACTAACACCAATCTTACAAACGCCCTCCATAACTCCAAGGAAGCCAACCTTCTTAGCTTTAGGACTAAGTTTGATCTGAAGCATTATGCCATTATCTTTTATTTCGAAGTATTGTGACATCTACTAAACAATAAGGCCGCTCCTCAATCCTCTAAATACTCGAATCCATTCTCAGTAAACTTCTTAAGCGCCAAGGGGAATGTAAATCCTCGATGCCCATCTGCTGAAATTGGTCCAAGCGCGCTTGGAAAATCTTTTAGATTAGAAAGGTAACTTTGAGTGTCTCCGGCGCGAAGGCCTTCTAATATCAATTGAAATGCGATGTACCCATTGATTGCAAAATCTGACTGCTTACTAGGACTCTCTGCAAACTCTTTTTTATATGCTTCAGAAAAAGATCGTGCCTTTCTATCATCTTGGCTTACTACGTAAGCACCCAATAAAGTATTATTAGATAATGCCAACTCACTTAAACTTGATTCCTGCATAGAAGCAAAAATTTGCCCTTTAAAACCAACTTCTCTTAATTTCTTAGTTAGCAAAGCACCTTGAGGTATAATAGTAGATGCAAACACCGCATCAGGAGCTTTCGATCTGATCTTAACAGCCAGTCCACCGAGATTAGTTTCCGCTGGAGCTACTTCATCTATCCCAACAATCTCTGAACCACTCTTTTCTTTAAATATTTCCGCTTGCAAAATGCAGGAATCTTGAGAGGTAGAAACTACAAAAACTTTTTTTAAATTTCTATTTTTACTCTCCTTAATTAGAGGCTCCATCAAAGATTCAATCGATGGAAGAAAAAGAAAAACATTTTCACGGTCCTTTAGGATGCTACGATTAACATTCAAAGAATAAAACGGAATGCCAGCTCTCTCTGCCAAATCCACGGTTGCAAGTCCCTGATTAGTTCCA
>JBILFC010000066.1:0-11738 GCA_044351785.1 Bdellovibrionota bacterium | reverse complement strand
ACAAAGCCAATGGGATAGAGGGAATCATGGACCAACATTACAAACCAATGAAGATGATTGCTCAGTAATCTATTCATTAGACTGGTCAGACTACGGACCTAGCATGATATTACAAAGTTCATGTACGAATACATTTCTTGTACCTAACAACATTAAAGACTACCCTATGAAGAATAATATTTGGTATCTCGTAGAGATTCAAGCAAAAATGAATACCACGACTTCCGGACCAGGAGAATTCGATGGTAACGGTGAACTTCGAGCTTATGTAAACGGTGAAAAAATATTAGAATATACTAATGTTAATCTTCGAGGCAACACGAACAAACTCTTTGAAACAGGATATGTTTCCCGCGCCTACTATGGAGTGGGAATACCTGCATGGTCAGGAAAAATATCTTTTGATGGCTTTGCTTACTCAAACACTGGCCAATACATCGGTCCTTCAAATGACGAAAACAATAGAGGGACACCAGATCCATTATCCCCATATATCAACTTCACATCCTATAATGGATACGTAGGTAGTAAAATGGCCAACGATTGCACCTCCCCAGGCGTAGTCGTAGGCTATACTCCGATTGAAGAATGGTGGAGAAATAAATCAAGCCTATCACTAACGAATGAAATAGCACATGGTGGGTATAAAAATAGTTGCGCGCCAGAATTAGAATCATCGCCTAAAGTTATTCTGAACAACATCACAGATTCAAGTAGAATCAAAGGAACTCCAATTTCAAATTCCAATACCTTAACGGTAAAGGGCAAGATATTACTACCTAGTGGTAGCAATTATTCATCGAAGCCAAGCTTCCTAGGATTTTATAAGAATAATGGCATAGATAACCAGCTTGCATTAAGCATAAACGGACAAAAATGGGCCATTAAACAAAAAGGTGCCTCCCTTGATACGATCATTAAAACGAGCACAACGCCTGTCGCTTTCGATGAATGGAATGAATTTGAACTTAGTCTTACTAGAGATAATAAAACATATCTAAAAATAAATAACCAGGCTATCATTCCAGCATTTACTCCCACTACACCACCTAATTGGGCGTGGGATGATATTGGCGGTAGTGTTCAGTTAGGACCATTAAATGAAACCCCTAAAACCTTAGACAAGTCTTTAAAAATTCATTTAACAAAGTCCTCTGATGGAGGAGGGGTTTCCTATTATATGACTCCAGAGGGCAAAGCTACCACATTTGCTGTTCACGGTTGGGTGTATTTACCTAGTACTAACCAATATGCCGGCGCACCACCTGTAGCACTATCTGGGATAGCAGGAACTGGAACTACTGATAGCTTGTATAATAACTACATCTCGGTGGGAATAAACGATGGAAAATGGGCTATCGTTCAAAAGAATGGTGGCTCTACTTTTGCTTCATTTACATCAAATAAACTCGCAACATTGAATACTTGGCACGAATTTGAACTTTTTGTAGAGAAATCGGGTTCAACTTCATTAATGATAGACAGACAATGGATCCTAGATAACGAAAAATTAGATTCAGAACTAGATTGGATTTGGTATGACGATCTAGGCGGGATAAAGCAATTCGTTCTTGGCGTAATAGATTTTAAAGGGACTCCTCCTTTTACGGTCTATACAGATGATACCGACGTTCTAACACCTAGCGCTTGGAGCTGCAAAGGATGGAGCCCAGAGAGTTGCCCCTTTAAATAAGACTAAATCAATCCCTATCTCTGCGATAATACGATTGATTAAAACCGAAGAACAACTTGATTAACGATATTGACCTTGCAGTATAATATAACACGAATAGAAACCCTAGTTGTAATGCATGCTGGGGAGATCGGATAAATCTACGTCTATGCAATATAGTCGCCATTAGAATAAATAAAGAAAAAGCAATCCCCACCAAAAAAACAAAATAAGATCCAGAAAAAATCAACAAAAATAACCCAAGGATAGAGCACAGAACACCAATAAAGAACAATCCAGTTGCAATCAATGGTTTATCAAAGGGTTGAACCTTAAAACTACCTAATGATCCAAGTCCATGCCAAACTTCCCTGCCAAAAAAACTTCTTAAAGTTAAAGGAACACCGTGGTGTACCGCTTCAAGAGAACCATCATATACTACTGAACAAATTGACTCTAATCTACAAAATAACTCAGCATCCTCACCTGTAGTTAAATTCTCATTAAAACCTCCCACATCAACAAAAAGTTGTTTTGGCATAGTTACATTTGACGCTCCAAGAGAGACAGTTTTAATTCTTCCTACTTCATTAGTGCAGAACCAAGCACGAGATATCCAAGGCTTAGAAGAATCAATATAACATTCTGCTCCATGTACCGTATTAGGATACGTCAAGCTTAAATTATTGATGGTTTGTAACCAACCAACTTTTGCTTCGCAATCTCCATCAAGAAACGCAATAATAGAACCTTTGGCCAACTGGACACCGAAATTTCTTAATGCTCCTACTTTAATCTTAGGACGCACCTCTACAATATCCGCATAACGTTTAGCAATTTCTACAGAACGATCTGTAGAGCCATTATCAATAAGGATAATCTCAAATTTATCTCTAGGATAATCTTGCTCCGTAAGAGCCAATAAACATCTTTCAAGATACAACTCTTCATTAAAGCATACAACAATTACGGATATAAAATTTAAGGAACTACTTTCTAGCATAAAATAGAATTAGAATGGATACACAGTATTTTATAATTAATCATTCTTTTTACTTTTATAGTACCTATGCTTTAAACCTAACAATAAAATAAATAGAGATAACGAACGGGCAAAGAAATAAAAAAAATAAACTATACATACTTGCACGCCATGCATAAAGCTATGAATACAATCCCTTCTATAAATAGTTGACAATAGAGGGATTAAAAAGACTATAACTAAACCCATTTGAGAAATTTGAGAAGAATCCCATAACAAACTCTGCACCAAGCCAAAAAATATCAACAGATACCCAAATATGAACACAAATGTAGCAAGCAAAGGTTTATCGAAATAATTTATCTTAAAAGAACCAAAGGCTCCAAGCCCATGCCACATTTCCCTGCCAAAGAACATTCTGAAACTTTGTGGTACCCCATAATGCAGAACCTCTAATGAATCATCAGAAAATGTTTGATACTTAATAGCAACTCTCATAAATAACTCCACATCCTCACCAGCTGTCAAACTTTCATCGAAGCCCCCAACTTCTTGGAAAATGCTAGTTGGCAATGCAAAATTCTGAGAAGTTAAAGATGTCGTCTGTTGCCTGCCTAATAAATTAGGAGTTAGAAAGGCCTTTGACATCCAATAGCAATTTTCAGGAAGTAAGCATCCAGCACCATTTAAGGTATTAGGAAATTTGTTATTTAACTCATTAATAATTGAAAGCCAGTTTTCCTTAGTCTCACAATCTCCATCTAAAAAAGCTAAGATCGAGCCTTTGGCTACCCTTGCACCAACATTTCTTAAAGCGCCTACTTTTATCTTTGGATGAATTAATAAGTGATCGGCATACTTTTTTGCAATTTCCTGAGAATTATCCGTAGACCCATTATCAACGACGATAATCTCATATAATTCGCGCGGGTATTTTTGCTCCGATAAAGATTTCAAGCAAAGCTCTAAATACTTTTCTTCATTATAACAGATCACAATTATGGAAATAAATGCCTTCTCGCTCACTATGAGTCTCTACCTCTTAAAAAAATATCTATAATATCCACTATCCTCTTACTCGCCTTACCATCTCCATAAGGATTAATTTTATTCGCCATGGTTTTATATAACTTAGAATCTGAAAGAAGTAAGCTGGATTCATTTATAATATTATCGGGATCCGTACCAATCAATTTAACAGTCCCTGCTTCTACTGCCTCCGGTCTTTCGGTAACTTTTCTTAATACTAAGACCGGCTTACCTAAGGAAGGCGCCTCTTCTTGCAAACCACCAGAATCAGTTATTATCAAGTATGACTTACTCATGGCTTGAATAAAATCAAGATACCCTAAAGGCTCTATTAGACAGATTTTAGAATTCTTGCCCAGCAAAGACTGTATAGGAATATTGACATTAGGATTGGGATGCACAGGAAATATGATCTCAATATCTTGGAAGATTTCAGTTAATCTATTTAAAGCTTTACATATACTTTCAATACCACTTCCAAAATTTTCTCTCCTATGAACCGTTACTAGGATTTTTCTAGTATTTCTCGAATAAAGCTCTTCCAATAATAACGATGAAAAGCTATTCGGTAATTTCTTCAACTGCATTAACAGGGCATCTATTACAGTATTTCCAGTCACATAAATTGAATCTGAAGGCACGGCTTCACGAATTAAGGCGTCTCGATTTAATTCCGTCGGAGCAAAATGCAAATCAGCAATCTTGGAGATTAAACATCTATTAACTTCTTCTGGATACGGCTCGTCTTTAGAATAAGATCTAAGGCCCGCTTCAATATGACCAACTTTAATTTTTTTATAAAATGCGGATAAAGACGCAATAAAAGCTGTAGTAGTATCTCCTTGCACGAGCAACAAGTCTGGCTTAACTTGATCAAGTACCAAACTTAACTTGCTTATAATAGCCGCAGAAATTTCTCCTAAAGATTGTCCTTCCTTCATTACTTCCAAATCATGATCTATCCCTATCCCAAAAGCGTTAAGGAATGGATTAACCATGTCTCGATGCTGACCAGTAGAAATAACAACTGTCTCTACATTAGCACGCTTGGAAAGCTCCGCTATAACAGAAGCCATCTTAACTGCTTCGGGTCGCGTACCAATTACACATGCTATTCTATTAATATCGGAATTCATTTAGGGAAATTTAACTTAATTCAACTGAGTAGGAATTCCAAAATCTAAGCCCTTCTCTCTCACTACCCACGCTCCTAGCCTAACTGGACTACCTATGTTCACTGTACCATAGGTATCCGCTGGCACCAAGTCCCTTAAATTTAAATTAACAATACCTAAGGCTGGTATTGACTGACCGAATCGTGCAATTTCTCCGTCCTGACCACTTAACAAGATCTCCACTTCGATCTCCTCCTCAGAAGGATTTGGAATAATCAAACTGGAAGATTGCCCTAAATAGGAATTAAATGTTCCAATGGCATCATATTTCAAAGAAGGTACTCCATTAACTCCATACATGAAATTCACATCACCCCAATCATTTCTCGCATATACCATGGACACCACAGCTACGGAATTTTGCTCACTACCCTTAACTATTGCCACTCCTCTTTCTCCCTGAGAAAGTATCCCATCAACAATAACATGAAAGGATCCATAAGCTGGCAGATGGGCGTTACTTAAATTTAATTCTGCCTTAAGCTCTCCTGCTTCGTTTCTAATCTCCAATAAAGCTGAAGTAGCATTTCCAGAAGTATTTAATACCTCAAGAATACTTGAGCCCTGAGTTAAATCTAAAGGCACAAATAATTGAGACCCTGAGCCATAAAGACCATTTATCTGAAAGGCTGTATCAAAGCTGTTTCTTCCAACTTTATTGTCATAAATATACCTAACCACTCTAACCAAGAAAACTGAAGTACTATCGACTGGTACCCATCTCGCCATGCCTATCATTTTACCAAAGTCATGGCCTGAAACGTCCTTTCTTTCCCCTGCTCCCAAGCTTAAAGTTTTAGTAGTAAGTAAATTTCCAACTTGATCATAAAAGTATATCGTACCTAGCTCAGGCTTAGTGCTTTGACTAGTTACTTGCACCCAATTAGCAACCATATTGTCTTGCTTTCCAACTGAAAGATTCGGATTAAAGGTATTTATTGGAAGAAATACCTCTCCTTTCTGACCATTGGTAAATGAGCTTGAATATGCAAATTGATATTCACTCGAATTTTCCTTAGGCAGGTAATAGGTCACTCCCCCACTAATGCTTCCAGCAGCTTCTGAATGAACAAAACAGACTCTTCCATATTTATTCCTACTAAATCCTATTAACTCATGAATACCGACATCTCTTTGAGTGTTCGCAGATATCTGAAAACTTGTCCTACCTAGCTCCCTTGCCATTAAATCATACATAACAGCCACTACTGATACTGGAGTAGAAAGAGAGTTTCTTAACTCCGCATAATTATACATTCCAAAGAAGCCATTCCATTCATTACAGAATGAATTATTTAATCTTTCCACTCTACTTCCCCTATCCAGTGGATCTGTACCTTCATTCTCTTCCTCCTCATCACTTACACCATCATTGTCAGAATCTATATTCTCAGGCGTTTGCGGGTCTATACTTGGAGTTGGGCTTGGACTTAATGTTGGACTTGAAATCGGAGTAGGCACTAAAGTGCTACTTGGAATTGGGGTTACACTAGGCGTACTAGTTGGAGGCTGACTATAAGTTGGATTCGGCATCGGACTTGGAAATACCTGAGTAGGATCACTGTCACATGCATCTCCGAGTCCATCATAGTCTGTATCAAGTTGATTAATATTGGAAACAGATTCACAATTATCTAAACCATTTAAGACTAAGTCCCCATCAGAATCTAGTCGATTAGATGAACTCATTTTCGGCAACTGATAAACAATTTCTGCCGCTTGATCAATTATTTGATTTTCCGCAGATAGAGCCTGAATTCTTAAGTATAAAGCTTGATCTGATGGTAAGTTGTCAATTTGAATATATTTGGAGTTAGTAAGGTAGGCCTTATTATATGCATTAGCCCCCTTACCTATTCGAACTAAGTACTTGCTTATCTGTCCTTGGCTAGAGATATCATTCCAAGCTAACCTCACTAACTCAGCTTGCAATAGCCCTACCGGAATAAGGTTTATTAAAGATGCTACTATTAAGAACTTTGCGAAACTTACTACTGTTCGCATAAAACCTGTACTGCTTACACACTACTACTTATTGTTGCATCCTGCAGTGAGAGTTAGAATCCTGTCTAACACGGGGAAACTATCACCCCACACATACAGTGCATTTTCTATGCCACCCGAATCAATCAAGAATGAGCAGAAATAAGTATCTATATACAGGCAATTTAGGCCTAGAACTTGCATTCACTATAAGAGCGATTAGGACTTATTCGCACTAACTAATAGGAAATATTATTAGAGTGAGTAGAAATGATATGAGGCAGAAAGTGCCATCAGAACTACCACTTGGAGCATGCAAGAAGTCCTCTTTTGTAGCCTACCTACTATCTTAACATCTTATTTTTAAGGGGTTTTTAGGAATAATCCTGTTCTAGCACGGTTCTTGCCCTAGTATTTAGTGATAAGTTTTATTATTTAAATTTACTATGAGCTTAATAGGTTTACTAGATACAAGTAGAAGGGCACTGGGGACTCAGACCACAGGTATCCAAGTTATTGGCGATAACATCGCTAACGTAAATACTCCTGGCTACACTAGAAGACGTGCTGAAATTGTATCTACTGCAACAGGCGATTCCGTTGCTACTCAAGTAGGTACAGGCTCAGAAGTTCGTAGAACCATTCGAATCGTTGATAACTTCCTCAATACAGATCTTTTAGCTAGAATCGGTGATAAATCGCAGGCTGAAATAAAAAGTGAATTTCTTGCACGAGCACAAGCACCTTTCCAACTAGACGGAGAGGCTGGAAGAATCGGATATGAACTAAATGAATTCTTTAGTTCTCTTGAAGATTTAGCTGCAAATCCTGGAGACATTCCTCTAAGGACTCAAGTTATTCAGAAAGGGGCAGACTTATCAGCAACTATTAACTCATCATATACTGCTATCTCAACCTTACAAAGAGAAGCTGATGACAGAATCAAAATTCTAGTAACAGATGTTAATAGAATTACGGAATCTATTGCTGCCTTAAATGATGAAATTTCTAATAGTGAAATTGGAGTTCAAGAGGCTCTTACCCTAAGAGATCAAAGAGATGAACTACTTAGAGACCTTAGTGAACTAGTTTCATTTAGATCTATTGAAGATACTGAAGAAAAATTAACTGTATACGTAGAAAATGGATTCGCCCTTGTTGCAGGTAATAAATCTTTCAACCTAGAAACCACCCCACAACCCAGCTTTGCTCCAGTTGGAGGCTATCCAGTTGGATTAGATGGACAGGCACTAAGTCATATCGTTTATGACTTTGGTGGGACTACTCACATTGACCTTACAAATATTCTAGTTTCTGGAAGTGGTGAAATTGCAGGGCTCCTTGAACTACGAGGAGTACAGGCACCCACCGATACTTCCCCTTTTAGTGCAAATGGGCAGTTAGTTGAAATCGCTTCAAGAATCGAATTAATCTCAAGAGATCTTCTAACAAGGTTTAACTTAGAATATTTAGGGCCGGACGAGACAGCAGGCGGAACTCATCAACCTTCTTCATTTGATCTAGATGGGAATCAACCAATACCTTTTGGGTTATTTAGCTTCTCTGGAGCTAACGTAGGTAATAATTTTGGTGACGCAGATAGTGATGGAAGACCAGAAGCAGCAGATCTAACAACTATCGCTTCAGCTGGAGTTATTACAAACTTTTCAAGCAGATTAAGATTTAATGTAACAAGCGAAAGAAATATCGCTGCTTCAAGAGATCTAAACCCAGTAGCAGGCTCAACTTCCTATGCAACTGGAGACTCTTCAAATATCGAAGCCTTACTAACCCTCAGAAATACTTCCCTTACATATTCTGGAGTGGGTACTGTATCAGCGAATACAACCATAGATGGCATGTACAGCTTAACTGTGGCAGCAGTTGGCGCACAAGCTGCTAGAGCTGAAAGTGATTTAAAAATTTACGAAGAAAGAGAAACCCAAACAAGAAGTCTTCAACAAGGTTATTCTGGAGTTAACTTAGACGAAGAATTTTCTAAATTGATTTCTTTTCAAAGGGCATTCCAAGCAGCCTCTAAGCTTATTGGAATAGGAAATGAATTAACGCAAGATTTAATCAATCTAATATAAATTGGAGAGCGCTTAAATGCCATCACGAGTAAGCTCAGGACAATATTTAAACGGTTTTATTAGTCAAATTTACGACGTAAGAAATAAGCTAGATGAGACTAGAAATCAAATTAGTAGTGGGCGAAAAGTTTACAATCCTAGTGACGACCCAGGAAGATCAGGTACGATTGTAAATCTTCAGAACTTATCACAAAGAATAGATAGGCACCTTGAAAGAGTAGTAACTGCAAGAAACTATCTAACCACACAAGAACAAGTTGTATCAAGTTCGAATGAAGTATTAATCAGAGCCGAAGAACTAGCTACGCAAGCTGCGAATGGTACATATTCCGCTGAAGTTAGAAGACAAATTGGTGAAGAAGTTTTTCAACTAAGAGATCAGTTGGTCGCATTAGCGAACACCAAGCATTCTGGAGTTTATATCTACGGAGGTCTAGACGATGGAGACACTCCATTCGATGCAAATGCTGCTTTTTATCCAACTCCAGCACCTGGTGTAAATGCAGCGGCAAATACTCATTATCAACTTGACTCTGCAGTTACATTTCCGGGACAAGATGATACTAGAACAGTAAGAATCAGTGATACTGAATCAATTAGGATAAACACTCCAGCAGGAGATGTCTTTTTAGATGCTGTAAATAGTCTTGAAAGACTAGGCAGAGCACTTCAAGGCGTAAGAACAGATCTAATAGATGCTGACGGAGATGGTGCAATTGATGATCCCAATCCTGCGGGAACACATTTAGCGTACACATTTCCTGCTGACTACAATCTACAAACTCAAGCTATCAGAGATGCCTTAAATAGCATTCAATCTGCCCGTGTTAATGACATTGATACTGAAATAAGTAGTATTGGAGCAAGAACAAATAGATTAGATCAAACTGAACAAATTTTAAACACCTTAAAACAGAATACTGAAGTTTCCAGGGCCTCTATTCAGGATGCTGATATATTTGAAGCTTCAGCAAATTTTGCAAATTTACAAACTTCACTAGAAGCTCTTCTATCTTCTGGTTCAAGAATAAGTTCGTTAAGTTTACTAGATTACCTATAGAAACTAGGCAGCTCTTTTTTCGTTACTAGTAGCTAATTGCCCACAAGCTGCACTAATATCATCACCCTTAGACCATCTAATGGTAGAATTCATACCAGCTTCTAACAATTCTTTTTGCCAATAAAATACGTAATCAGCTTTTGGTTGCTTAAAGCCAAGCCCAGCATTCTCATTGTAAGGAATTAGATTGATTTTAGCTGGAATTCCAGCTAACAACTTAGGCAATCTTCTTAGATCAGCCTCTGTATCGTTTACACCAGAAAGCATTACGTACTCAAAAGTAATTCTTCTACCAGGCTTTAATGGAAATCTTCTCAACTCACCGAGCAAAGCATCAAGGTTCCAACGTTTATTAATCGGCATAACCTCTGTTCTTATTTCATCAGTTGTAGCATTTAAAGAAATTGCTAAGTTTGCTCTTGCGCTACTTTCGCCGAATTCCTTTATCCCAGGAACAATACCCGAAGTACTTACAGTAATTTTCCTGCCTGAAAAATTTAATCCGTATTCATCATTTAATATCTGAACTGCGGTAATCACACCCTTCTTATTATGAAGTGGTTCACCCATCCCCATAAACACTATATTCTGAAATGGGGAAAGTTCAGGATTCTCTTTATTACCTAGTCCGTCCTTAACAGCATCTTCCCATACAGCAACAACTTGGCCTATAATTTCTGATGGCTTTAAATTCCTTTTTAATCCCATCAAGGCAGTTCTGCAAAACTTACAGCCTACCGCACAACCTACCTGACTTGAAACACATAATGTATATCTCGTAGGCTGACAGATTAAAACTGATTCAACTTCTGAACCATCTTCTAGTTGAAATAAATACTTCTTAGACCCATCAACAGATGTTTTCTTAACAACCATTTTAGGACGACTTATGATAAATCTATTTGAAAGCTCCTCTCTAAGTGCCTTAGAAAGGTTAGTCATCTCAGAGAAATTTCTGGATTTAGCACGGTAAAGCCAATAAAATAATTGCTTTGCGCGAAAAGGGGAAAGATCAAAGGTGTCCTTAAGTAAGTCCTTTAAGGACTCTCTAGAGTAATCCAATATATCCATTGGACCTTCAGGAACAATACTTAAAGACACCTCTTCCATGTTAAACTAATTTAACTCTGGGAAAAAGAATACTACTTCGTTCTTAGCATTCTCTAATGAATCAGAACCATGAACTGTATTAGCATCAATGCTATCAGCAAAGTCAGCTCTAATTGTACCAGCTGCTGCTTCCTTAGGGTTTGTTGCTCCCATAAGATCTCTGTTCTTCTGAACAGCATTTTCACCTTCTAATACACTTACTACTACTGGACCAGAAGTCATAAATGATACTAGATCATTAAAAAATGGTCTTTCTTTATGAACTTCATAGAATGAACCAGCGAGGTTCTTATCTAAAGTCATCATCTTAGTCGCTACAATTTTCAAATCAGCATCTTCAAATCTTGTTAAGATCTTTCCGATTACATTTTTAGCAACACCGTCAGGCTTGATAATTGATAATGTTCTTTCTTTTGCCATTTTATCCTCTCTTATTTATTACTACTTATTATTTACCGTTTAAAACTTCTTGAAGTCTTCTACCCATATGAGCTGGAGACTCTACCGTATGAATACCTGCACTGCTCATAGCTTTATACTTATCCTTAGCAGTTCCCTTACCGCCCGAGATAATAGCTCCTGCATGCCCCATTCTTCTTCCTTCTGGAGCGGTTGCACCCGCGATAAAGCCAAC
>JBILFC010000312.1:0-3327 GCA_044351785.1 Bdellovibrionota bacterium | reverse complement strand
CATCGCTTGCTTAAACTGTAGGCTAGAATTATAGGTTACGTGCTGAATATCGCAACCACCACACTGCATATAATATGGACAAAGAGGCTCTGTGCGATGATGACTAGGTTCGGCAATCTCTAATAAATTACACTTAAGAAAACTTCCCTTATCCTCTTCTATTGTGGCCCAGACCCTTTCTCCCGGAACTGAAAAAGAAACAAAAGCTGTAATACCTAAATACTTCTCAAGACTAGGGCTAGTAACTTCGACCACCTCTCCTACAGCCTCACCACCAAAAGCTAAGTTTCTTAAGTTTACAAGGACTTTCTGTGAATTCATTTAAGGCTTATTCTGTAATATCGTATTTGATGCAACATTCTGATAATGCTCTAAGGTAAATAAAGCACGCTTTAAATATCTCTCATCAACTCTATTACCACGTCCTGGATCATCTGCCAGGGGTAAATCTGTTTTTAAAGGATCTACGTATACACCCCTATCATAAAGACTAAAGTGCAAATGTGGACCCGTTGCAAGTCCCGTCATACCAACAGCCCCAATTACATCCCCCTTGTTAACCCTCTTTCCTCTTTTTATACCTGGACTAATTGCAGACAAATGAGAATATCCCGTGGTAAATCGATCAGAATGTCTAACTTCTAAAATAATACCATGCCCTCCCTTCCTTCCGGCAAATTCAATTACTCCAGATGCAATAGATCTAACCGGCGTACCAATGGGAGCTGAAAAATCTACCCCATGATGAGGTCTCTTAATCTTTAACACCGGATGAAATCTTGCCGTAGAGAAGTAACTTGAGATTTTAGAAAATTTAAGAGGGAATCTAAGATATGTATTACCTATCTCCTCACCTTTTTCATTAAAATATCTAGCCTTACCATCTATTCCGACATACCTTAAGGCGACCAAATGTTGCCCTTTTACCTCTAAAGCAGCCCCTAATATAGGACCAGGAACTGTTTTTCCTCCATCTCTAACTTCATGTTCATGGAATATTAAAGTAAACCTATCTCCCTTCTGAAAATCACGATGAAAAGAAACTCTATCACTAAATATATCCACTAGATCATCTATCATGTCATAAGAAAGACCTTGCTTAGTGGCAGAAGATGCAAAAGAAGAATCAATGGACCCCACAACAATCCTCTCTTTTGTAATGGACGAAAAACTTAGAATACGTGCCTTATAAATTCCTGGGGATTGCCTTACAATTTTCAACTCTGAAGATGAATCGATTTCAACTACAATTTCCTCTATTCCATCTTTCAAATCAAAAGAGATGCCAATTTTAGCTCCTGCTTTTAAATTCACCTTACCATTTGATTCCTCTCTAAACTTTGTAAGAGCCTCAGTCACTGGGACGATTATATCAGATGAGAAACCTAAGTCTGAAAGCAGGGCTTCCATAGTCTGTCCGGAAGATAAGCTAACCTGAATCGTAGCTTTCTCAGAAGTAGAAAGTGAGTCAGAAAAGGCAGTTAAGGGTATCTCTGTTTGAGCATAAAAATAATAAGGACCCTCTAAGGGCAAAGCCTCATAAGTCGGAGCCAGGATTCTACCAAAGGAAGAACCAAAATCACTAGGCACAGACTCATAACAAACAAATAAAACAATCAGGATAAAAAAAGTAAACTTTATAAAGAATTGAAGACGCGACTTTTTAGGCGGACTACTATATATAGTCTCCCTATGTTCTTCTGGCTTGGTTCCTAAAGAACGTTTATAATTTTTCCAATCTGGATTAGGATTACTCATAATCTAAATAGGAGGTCTCTATCTGCATGGACATTTTGATTTCTAATAGTTTTTAGGGCCTCCATTATGACTTTATGGTACATAAATCAATTATTCCAAGCAGGTTTTGCGCATCTTTTTAGGGAGCAATAAGAAACCTCTTGAAATTAAAAAGAAAACTAGCAGTAGATTTGGGTAGCAAAAGAATAGGATTAGCCCTTTCTGATGAGTTAGATTTAGGCTTTCCCCATACCGGCTCAATTACAGTAATAAGTTCACTAGAACACTCAGCTAAGCAAATCCTTGATTGGTATTCGAATTATACAAGAGATCAGAGATCCATAGACACAATATTGGTTGGAAACCCCCTCTCCCTAGATGGTAAAGAAACCAAACGCAGTGAAATCTCTAAAAGTTTTTGCCAAAAATTAGAAATAGAACTAAAAGCTAGAGACTTAGAGTGTATATCGGTAATCCTCTGGGATGAACGTTTAACTTCTGCGGAATCAGAAGTGTTAATGCAGGAAGCAGGACATAGAAAGATCAAAGGAAACAATCGAAGAGAGCTTAAAGATCAAATATCTGCTGCCCTCATACTGTCATCCTATGTGGAAACGATGCGCAACTTAAATAATAAAATCTTGTAAAATATTTCGATGCTTAGCTTAGTAAAATTTATAGGCAGATTAGCTCCATACTATCTAGCCATTACAATACCGATATTCACCTTACTCGTACTCAATAATCTACTCTTTATGAGACCCATGAATAAAGATGCGAAGGATAAAATAAGCTTCGAACTTGCTACCGAAAGTAAAAAAGAACAAATCGCTCAAGTACTTAAAAATTATGGAATAGTTAGAAGCTCATTTGCTATTGGATTCTTAATAAAAAAAGAAGAAGATGCGCAAGGTAAAGAACTCTCACTACCGGCAGGAGAATATGAATTAAGTCCTGCACTACGTCCAAAAGAAATCGCTCAGAGCATATGGAATATTACAAAAATAAGTAGAACACTAGCCATTAAGGCCGGGGAAAATTACAAAGAAGTTGCACATTCAATTTCAACCTCAAATATCTTTAGCCTAGAAACCATTCTTAACACAATGACCCAAAGAGCACTTTTAGTTAAGCTTAAACTTAGCGCTGGAATTCCAGAAGGATACTTTCTACCGGGAAGCTACTCATTCACAAAACCAATTACACCAGAAGAGTTGATAGAAACCTTAGTAAAAGGTAGTGACTCTAAGCTAGCAGCAGAAATCCCTGAATTTAAACAACGGTCTAAAGACTTAAAGCTAGATCCATACGAAGTTATTACGCTAGCTTCGCTACTAGAAGAAGAAAATCTAAACGAAGAAGAAAAAAAGAATTTTTCCTCACTGCTTCATAATCGACTGATACTCGGCATGCCACTAGAAAGTGTTCCTGCTTTAAACTATGGAATAAATGTTTTAAAAGGAGTGAATGTACCACTAACAGATGCTGATAAAGCTTCTGCAAATCCTTACAATACTTTTATTAAAAATAAGTTACCGGTAACACCTATTTGTAGTCCTAGCTTAGAATCAATAAAATCAATATTATATC
>JBILFC010000311.1:0-3348 GCA_044351785.1 Bdellovibrionota bacterium | reverse complement strand
TTAAATTATTTAAAAGTCTAGTTTTGCCTAATGCATTTAGGAATTCAAAAAAATCTAGGGGATACAGATATAGGCTATCTATTCTGCCAACGGGAAATGTAAAGTCTAAGTTAGGATCTTTTGTGATTTTCTTTAACTTCGCTTCTAAGTAAGATCCAGCTGCAATAACATGCAAATCGGGTCGCTGTTCATAGAATGCGCGCATAAGTTGAATTAGGCTAGGAACATTCTGAATTTCATCTATGAAGATTAGACTCTCATTTATATTCGCATCATTCTGAATATAATGATTTTCAATTAATCTTAAACAATCATTTAAATCGATACCTACAATCTCTTGCTCAATACTTTTAAATAGTACTCTTTCTCGTGCATTGTCTAAATTGATATAGACAAGATTTTTAGATTTTTTGGAGGCCCAGCTTTTAATTAAAGAAGTTTTTCCAACCTGTCTTGCGCCTCTGATAATTAGAGGTTTTCGTGCTTTATCTAGGAGCCACTCATCTAAATCTTTATTAATATTTCTTATAAATGACATAAAAGACCCTCAGCAAACTCTATAAATATCCATCTAATCATAACACAACTTGTAATAATTAGATACCTATTTATGTATGCTGGATCCGCAGTCTTTACTTTCAGGTGTAGTCAGTTGAAATTGTTAGGATTTATTCCGAATAACCTAACATCCTCACTTTTAAAGAGTTCTTTTCCTCCCCCTTTTTTCCCTAAGTAAAACTTCTAATACAAGTATTCCAAGAGCCAGGTAAATCAAATTACCTGTATCAAGATATCTTTCGTTAGTTTCTTTGCCGGTAGCAGTTGCTTTAGTTTCTGTGTTCTTTTTAATCTCTCTTTTAGTCTCATTTCTAAGTTTTTCAAGGAAGTCATAATTAATTCCTAACCCTTTAACCTCTCCTAGGTCATTTGGGCTGATGCTGATTCCTAAGTCTTTAATCTGTAGAGAACCAATATTGCCGTTTAAGAAGTAGTCCCCGCTTTCTTTAATGGCTAGGTTCGCGGAGAATAATCCAGGGTCGAGTTCTTTAAATTGCAAAGTGCTATTTGTATTTCCAGATCCAGACCTTAGTTCTAAACTAAGTTGCTTATTCCCTTGAAGAGAACTTTTATCGTAAATAAAAAGTTCAATATTTAATAGACCACCACTTACTGTGTAACGAAAATCATACTGAGCTTCTTTTACGATGCCTTCTCCTTTACCTGAGCCCTCAGTACTACTTAGGTCTCCCACAAAACGCACTAACTCACTCCAACGAAGCCAGCCCTTACTCCATCTGCCCTGTAGATCGGTAGCTAGAGCAATTGACCTGCCCGCTCCAATATTCATGCTAGCTAGTATAGGAAAGTTTTCTTCCCCTTTATTTGTAATTAACTCTAAACTAGCACCTGCTTTTAACTTTGTTTCGATAAAACCATTTAAGGAAGGAGGTACGTTAGTCGTTACAGAAATTAAATCAGCAGGACCCTTTTGAACACTATAGTCAGATTGCTCACTAATAGTATCTTCTCCCACAGATACTTTAATATCATCAACGAATAACTTAGGAAGTCTAGAAGGATCTAAAGTTTGATAGAAACTACCCTTTCCAGCTTGCGCTACCATTTTCATAAATGGCACATCTGCTTCATACCCAAGTGCTACAGTAGAAATTGTAATCTTCTCACCTCTAATTCTATTTAACTCAGAAACAAAGGCATCACTACCTGATTGGGGAATCTGACCATCACTAAGAACAATTATATGTTTTCTTCCAGCTTTGATATTTGAAAGTCTTAATCTTGCTAAGCTAAGAGCTGGTAATAAATTTGTATGTCCTTTAGCTTGAAGGTTACTTTGAAGTCTTTCTCTTGCTTCAGGTTTAACTTGCGCTACCGGAGCAAGTTCAATAACAGCAAGCGGACCAGAGTCAAACCCAATTACCCCTACAAAATCATTATCCTTCAAGGATTCTATAGAGCTTAATGCAGCCATTCGTGCCGCCATAATCTTACCCTGTTCCGCCATACTTCCAGACTTATCTACAACTAGGAGAACAGCGGAAGGGAGTCTTTCCACTTTCGCTCTTGGAGGGACTGCTTCTAGAGGGGAAAGCTCTGTTAAGCTAGAAGTCTGGTATTTACCTAAACCATAACTTGAGTCACCTCCCAAGATCACTAATCTTTTTCCTGAAGAGATATGACTTTTTAGTTTACCAATAAAATCAGAACTAAGTTTACTTGCTGGAATATCATTTAGTATAATAGTGTTGTAGCTTTCAAGCGAGTCCGGAAGTGATTTGGAGTCGTTTATAAGTTTATGTTAGGGCTTAATTCAAAGAATAGGATAAATTTTTCTTAATAACATTGATTCTTCTTCATCTGAATGAAGAATTAATGGTTTTAAGTTTTCCTCTATGTTTATCCATTTGTGAATAGGGCTATTAGATTTATTAGATGTTATGGTAACTTTATGCCTACCAGGTTTTAGTGAATCTAAAATATTTGTAAAGGATTTAGAACTAGAAGAAGCAATAGAGTCTTTAATTTCATTTATGTTTTTATCGTCTACAGAAATCTCTACTTTGTCTTGAATCGATTCATCCGTTTGATTTTCGAGGGTAAAACTTAAAGGAATTTTATCACCTTGAGAAGCTTTTAAAGGTAATTTCATTGATGTGATCTTAACTCCAGAACTACTTAAGAGTCTTGAATCTGGGTAGACTGGTGTGAGTTGAATTTTGTTCTCTCTTAAGGTGGATATGACGTTATTAATATCACCTTTTGTTTCATTCCCATCTGAGCAGATGAGTACTTCTCTATTTTTTAATTTTTGAGAAAGTTCCTTAAGGGAGGATTCAAAGTTTGTAAATGCGTTATTGCCATTTGCAAGCCTATCTTCGTTTAAGTTCTCAGAAAAATATAATGGCTCAACTTCGTTTAGTTTAAGCTGTCTTTCACAGTCTGTTATAGCTTCATCACTCATGCTGCTACTGTGATCAATAAGACCAATTCCAGCTTCCATGGGGACTTCGTCTACATCTTCACTGATTTTAGGCGGCCAGATTAAATAATATAAACTAAGTAAACATAAACATCTAAGTAGTAAGGGGACAAGTTTTCGCTTAGCCCTAAAGTAAGCAGGAAGTGCTAAGAGTATTGCTGCTAGAAAAAAAAGAGGCTCTGAATTAGTAAGAAGGTCTAAGCTCATACTTCCCTTCCTAATACTAATATTAAAATTATATCTAAGATTAATATAAAAATAGATGTGATTGCTAAGTAAAAAAGTAACTCTGACTCAAGTATTCTAGGTTTACTAATCCCTTTCTTTATACCAACAATTTCTTCATT
>JBILFC010000310.1:0-3366 GCA_044351785.1 Bdellovibrionota bacterium | reverse complement strand
TAATTCCCGAAGGAAATTCAACTTGCGATTTCGTAAAGGATCTAAGAACACCAACTTCGCCGATCCTTGAACCTCTGACAACACGCACCTGGGCCCCCTCGGTTAAATCCTCCTCCATATCATCTTTCTCTACTTCTCCTTGTCTCAAAGGCTCATGAATAATTAGCTCAGGCCTAATTGCACCTGCTCTTACTTGAACCTGACCACTAAGTGAGCAAGGCTTTCCATCTGCATTATCTAAAAATTGAACCAACTTAGTTGAGGGTTTTATAGTTCCAAATCCATCCACAACCATTAAAACAAAATCATCTCTAATGCCCATCTTAGCAAAGTCTAAATAGATAAGAGAAGAAGGAACGGAAGATACAACAATTCCCTTAGCCCCACTTCTAGCAATACTGACCAATTGCTCAGTATTTAAGTGACATGGGAATGCAAGTATCGTATTCTGCTCATCGATAGTAGAACTTCCAATAAAGGAAGATATTTCACTAACATACTTAAGAAGACCCATACACTCCCTGCCCTTACCGTAAACTCCCTGAAGTAATCCAGAAGCACTTGAGAAAATAGCAAGACCCTTACTACCATCTATACTTTTAACTACGCCTCTTAAATATGCTTTAACCTCAAACACTCTGGGCTTAGGTCTAACTCCAAGGAAACCACTTTTAGGATCTACAAATTCTACTTCGCCGTGCACAGCGCTTTTAATTTCTTCGGAAAAGAAACCAAACAATCCGGGTCTACGAAATACCACCTGTCCCTCACTGACTAACTCCCCTTCTTTAACAAGAAAATAATCCGTTAAATCCTCAGTTCCCAAACTTAGAATTTCCCTAATCTTAATAATTACGATTTCACCTTTTAGAGAAGCTCTAAGAACAACATCATTTTCTCCTACACTACTCCCTACCGAAACGAGCACTTCCCCTGGAACAGGTAAAGTTCTTTCTCGCTCTACTTCAATTAAATTAGAAATCTTAAGTTTAGGTGTTAACATCTTTCAATTAATATCTTAATTTAAATTTATCAAACCACACTTTCAAATCAGCGATTTGGTCTATTCTATTCTTTAAAAAATACCCGTCTAAATCTCGAAAATCTAGCACTAACCCGCACAGGGACTTCCTAAGAGGCACAAAAGTTTCATCAGCTAGACTAAAATTAACCCCAGAAGACCGGTCAACGATTTTTATCTCTTCACCTTCACTAACATCTAAAATTTCAAGCATCCCCATTCTAAGCTCTATTTCTCTACCTGACTTAAGAATTAACTTAGCAAGTAAAGTATTTTGCTTGGGTTGTTTTCCTTTAAAAATTGGACTGACGACTGAGCCCAAAGGGATAATGCAGTCTCTAAGAAGGATATCTACTGAAGCACTTTTATTAATATTAGCCAGAGTGCCTAGGTGCGGAAGCATAAAAATTGAATCTACCGCGATAAAAGTAAATCCCTTAGGCCTAAAGGCATCTAGTGTCATTAAAAGCGCACTCTGCCTTTCTGGTGCGTGACTAAGGACTCCACCTGAGCCTAATATAAAATCGATATCCGATATAGAAAAACCTGATTCTGAAATATCAAAGAATTTGGAAAAATCTTTATCACGAGAACCTTCAATTTGACTCTCAACTAAACTTACATGCTGATCCAAAGCCAATCTAAGAGCCTCTCTAGCTACTGCTTGCTCTATTAATAACTCTGGCAAAGTCTCTGGCAATGTTGTTGGCCGATACATTTTATTCCAGATCATATCTTGAATGAATTCTGGATCCATATCCATAGGGAGCCAGCGAATTATATTTTCTATACCCGCACTGGTGAGAACATTCCCTATGGAGTAACTCATTCCGAGGTTGGCACTTACTGTCCTCTCTACTTCAGAAAATCCTTCTGACAACTTACGGGTAGAGAATACATCCGTAGTAGCTCCACCAATGTCAACACTTAGAATACTCGCATTCAAAGACTCCGCCGCAACAGCTATCATATTGGAGACGGCTAGTGGCGTTGGCATAATATCAGCATCAGCCCATTCCATAAGCTTTGCATAACCCGGTGCTTGACTCATCACATGAGATAAAAATATTTCGTGAATGGCCTCTCTACTTGCATGTAAATTCTCTTTTCCTAGCTCTGGTAAAATATTTTCAACGGTCATCACTTGGTAGTTCGTCCTAAGTAAATGCTCGACTTCCTTACTTAGATCACTATTACCCGCATATACAAGCGGTATCTTTGTCCCCGTACCAAATCTGGGCCTTGGTTCTGAGCTAAGTAAAATATTAGCTAATTCAAATACCTGATCTCTTGCCCCACCATCTACACCTCCAGACAAGAGAACTATGTCGGGGCGATTATCCCTTATGGATTCAATGACAGAAAGTACGTCATTTATTTCATCAAGGGCTACAGTCTGAAGCACAATCGCCCCACCTCCAAGCGCTGCCTTATTAGCTAATTTAGCACTTATTTCACTCATCACTCCTAAAACTACCATCTGCAAGCCACCACCTGCAGAACTAGTACTTAAATAGTTATCAATGATTCCACCTTTAATTAAATTTTCGCCGCTTACCATTTCGACATTCATCATTGAAGAGATGGACGATGCTGCGTTTACGACTCCCATTGCAACATCTGCCACAGGCTTTTCTACGGTTGTTGCAGCCTCTGCTCTTGCATTAATGATCCAACCCTGAGGAGTTTCTAGGAACCATATAGCCTTGGTAGTAGTAGAACCACAGTCGGTGATTAGAAGCGATTTTATATCTTTCTCAAGTTTAGACATTAGCTACCACCGAAACTTGAAAAGGTAACTAACTTTAATAATGCGGGAATCCATTTCATCATTAGAAAATCTAATCTTTCAACAAGTAAGGCCATTCTAGCCATCATCGTAGAACCAAAATAGGCGCCGAAACAGCCCATCATCAGGTATCTACCAGTTACATTTATTCTACTAACAATAACCCCTTCGCTAATCTTAAATGTAAAGAAGAAATAACTATAGGCAGATACAAAGGTAATAAGAAAGAATAAATTTGAAGCACTCGCAATAGTATCAAAGCTAGAATCTGCGCTAGTTACATAAAGTGGTCTAAAACAATCATACAACTGAGGAAGAAACTCTACAAAGAATCCCTTAAACGCCAAACCTCCCGAACAACCCAGAGTAAAAGAAATAACTAACTGCGCCAAATGACGATATTTGCCAGAAAACATAGTATAATAAAGAAGCCCAAAGGCAGCTGGAACTAGATACCATAGTTGCATGTTCTGATATGGCTGTAAAATAGTCCCGTCAGGAAGCACCATCGTAGAGTAACCTAACATGGATTTAAAAACCCTAGACCATAGAAAAT
>JBILFC010000309.1:0-3376 GCA_044351785.1 Bdellovibrionota bacterium | reverse complement strand
TAGGGGTAGGGTGTATACTGCTTTTAAGGCAACTGCAAGGTAGGCATTCGATTTACAAGATAGTGCTTTAAATGTGCGAAATTACAGATACTTATCGATAATTAAGGCCTATCATGAGACAATTTATTAAATAATTACATAACAGTTTCATTAATTGTTATGGTTTTTGTGGAGGTAATTTAAGATGAAATTTTCTAGTGTTTTATTATTAAGTGTTTCTTTGCTCGCATCTGCTTGTGTTCAAGCTAGTTCATATAGAGAAGAGTTTTCCGGAATGGGCGTTGGTAACGTAGGTCGTACCGATACAGCTAGTATGTCTAAGGGGGATTTAAAGAATGCGATAGACAGAGCATATTTAGACGGAGAACTAACTGCCGAACAAGCAAGAAAGGCTCATATCCAACTTGATGTTAAGGGTCACTTAACAGCAGAACAGATAGCTATAATTAATAGAGATAGGCTTGCAGCTCGTCATGAATATGAAAGCAAGAAAGAAGTCTTAGATGTGTATAGAGATGTAACTAGAACAGGATCTTCTATGATCGGTGATGTAAGAGATATTAAGAACACAGTAGGATCAATCTTTAGATAATTTAAGGAGTTTTATGAAAATGAGTAAGATTGTTTTAGCAAGTTTAGGTCTATGCCTACTTGCTAGCAGTGTAGTTGCTGAGGAAGAAGTATTAAAGCCAGTAAAGGCTCCTGAGAAGTTGGTAATAGAAGAGGACAATGTAAAGGTAGATAGAAGCTATAGAGCTAATCCTTATTCCAATACTCCTTCTTACGCTCAAGGCGGGGATTCTAGTCGGTATGCTACCGATCAGGGCTGGTCTAGAGGGCGAGGAAATTGGTGGTGGGGAGGTCGTGGAAGCGATATGCCGACGACTGGTTATACCACTCCATCTGGGGATTAGTTACTTATCTGTTGATTTCTTCAGCCCCAAGCCATTGAATTTACTACAGGGCTTGGGGCTAGAACCGCAATTCTGACTATATAAAAATATTTAGCCGATAAATACTATGATTATGCATCTAAATTATGCTAATCATATTTGGGCTAAATATGAAATATTTAATATCTATAACTTTAATTCTCTCTAATCTTTCTTTGGTGTTTGCAGACGCTAAGGTGGATGGGTTTTTCCCAGAAAAGTTAGTCAAAGAAGGCTTTTTTAACGATAAGCCTGATCTAGCTACTAAGTCAGACACTCCACGGTTCTTTATCTCAAGAGAAGAGCGAAGGCTAAATCCTAATAAGGCACCAAGTAATAATATTGTAGTCCCTAGACAGGTTCTCAGGGTTTCAAGTCGTCCAGTGATCCTTCCTAATGGATCTATAACAGATGTTTGGAGTGCTGGGTTGGTTAATAAGTAGCGCTTATTCTTTTAAGTTAAGTCGCATTACTCTGCATTTAGGGCGCTTTAGTTCCATAATTCCCTCACCCCCAGCCCCTCTCCCAAAAGGTAGAGGGGTGAAGTGTTTTTCCCCTTCGCCCTCTGGGAGAAGGGGTTAGGGGATGAGGGAATCGAGCGATAGAGTAAATAGCAATCCAATTTTCTTATCTGTTTACAGTCCAGCTAGTTTTTCATATCTTAAGACTTAATTATTAATTGCTATTTAAGTCTGTGTGATGAAACTAAATTTTGGTTCCGAAGGTGTTTTTGAGTCTAGTAACAATCTTGTTTCTGTAAGAGATGTTCTTTCTTCCTTGAAGTTAAAGAATAAGCTTGCAATTGGAATCTCAATTAAGGGTGCTAAGGTTTATGATACGGAAACGGAATTTACTTTAAGCACAGATGCAGATGCAAGTGTCTTATATCTAGAGGACGATACTAAGGAAGTTAAATTAGTTTATCGCCATAGTATGTCTCATGTTCTTGCTCAAGCAGTAAGAAGACTTTATCCAGAAGCTAAGTTCGCAATCGGTCCTGCGATCGAAGAAGGTTTCTATTATGACTTTGATGTCCCTGAGCCATTTAAGGAAGAAGATTTAGAAAAAATTTCTGCTGAAATGGAGAAAGTCATTAAGGAAGGCTGTGAGTTTAAGAGAAGTAGCCTAAGTCCCAAAGATGCTGAAGCCTACATGGCAGAGCGCGGTGAGATTTACAAAGTAGAACTTATTCAGGAGTTAGGAGCTAAGGGAGAAAACATCACCTTCTATCAGGATGGTGATTTTACTGATCTTTGCGCGGGGCCTCACATTCCTAAGACTTCTTTAGTTAAGCATTTTAAGCTTCTTGACCTTGCTGGGGCTTACTGGAGGGGTGATGAGAAGAAGAAGATGCTTCAGAGAATTTACGGAACGGCATTTTATAAAAAAGATGATCTTAAGGATTATTTAAAACAGTTAGAAGAAGCTAAGAAAAGAGATCATAGAAGATTAGGGAAGGACTTAGATCTTTTTAGCACAAGACCAGATACCGTTGGTGGTGGGCTAATCCTTTGGCACCCTAAGGGCGGATTGATGCGGTATATCATTGAAGAGCATTGTAAGAAGAAGCATCTTGAAGGTGGTTATGATTTCGTAGTTACTCCGCATATTGGTAGGGCTTCTTTGTGGCAGACTAGTGGGCACTTAGATTTTTATAAAGACGGGATGTATGCTCCCATAGATATTGAGGGTCAGGAGTATTATCTAAAACCAATGAATTGTCCTTTCCATGTTCAGATCTTTGCCTCTGGAATTAGATCATATAGAGATCTGCCACTAAGATTTGCTGAGTGGGGGACTGTATATAGATTTGAGCGAAGTGGTACTCTTCACGGTTTAACTAGGGTGCGCGGATTTACTCAAGATGATGCGCATTTATTCTGTAGACCTGATCAGATGCCGAGTGAAATTGATAAGGTATTAAACTTCAGTTTAGATTTATTAAGAGACTTTGGCTTTAGTGAATTTAATATAAAGCTTAGTACTAGACCTGCTGAGAGAGTCGGAGATGAAGAGCGTTGGGATAAAGCAGAAGGTGCTCTTAAGGATGCCTTAGAGAGAAGTGGAATTGATTTTATAATTAACGAGGGTGATGGGGCGTTTTATGGTCCGAAGATAGATCTTTGTGTAAAAGATGCGATTGGAAGAGAGTGGCAGTTAAGTACGATTCAGTTTGATTTTAATTTGCCAGAACGTTTTGATATTTCTTATGTTGGAGAGGACGGAAAATTACAAAGACCATACATGCTTCATAGAGCCTTACTTGGTTCTATGGAAAGATTCTTTGGCGTATTAATTGAGCATTATGGCGGTGCATTTCCCTTCTGGTTAAGCCCTGAGCAAGTAAGAGTAATTCCTGTATCTGAAAAGTATAAAGAATATGCAGATTCAGTAGTTAAACATATAGAGTCGCTCAAGGTTAGAGTGAAGATTGTCGACAGCAG
>JBILFC010000220.1:0-5354 GCA_044351785.1 Bdellovibrionota bacterium | reverse complement strand
AACTATAATTACTTTCATACGATTGAATGATTAAACATCCCTCAACGAGACTAAAGATTGTCCTTACGACTCCCTGATTTAGTTTTAATAACGGGAATATTAAGATTCTCTAAAAGAGAAATGATAGAAGTCTCCATATCACTATTAAAAACAAAAACTATTTCCCACCAGGAATTTTTGAACTGTAAACGTAGTTGAAAGACTTCACCAAATAAGAATCCTAGAGGATGAGGTCTTATCTCTGCCCCTTTAATTTCTGAATATCTTTTAGTAGATTTGAATATAATTCGATATTCAAGATGTTCTGGAAAAAGCTTTAACGAAGGGCAAAGATTGTTATGAGCAAAAGTTATATAAGACAGTAGTCCAGTAGTTGCCAATCTAGGGCCAAAGAAACTTGCCCTAACTGGCAAGTCGTAACCCGCTTCAGGCAATGGATGATGAATATTCATAGAACTAACGTTTCTAAATTCAACCTTGGTAACCAATCCTGCCATAGGTCTGACCATATGACAAATAGACCAATATTTTACCCGCAGAATTGACTAAATAGCTTAGCTCAAAACTTATGCCACTAACTCATTAGAATACTTATAAAAACATAAGGATGATTAAATTATTGACATCAAAACATTAAATATGATATCATCTATTAATGAGAACAACCCTCACAATAGAACCTGAAGTAGCATCACTACTAAAGAAATTCATCAAAGATACAGGCCTGTCTTTAAAGTCTGCCGTTAACGAACTTCTTAAACGCGGTCTAATAGATAGTGGCAAGAAGAATTCTCCTAAAAAATATACCACTAAGCCCCATGATGCGGGGGAAGTGTTAGCTCCTGATATAGACAATATTGGGGCACTAATGTCCAGGCTGGACGAGGAAAAGCTCAAGTGATTCTTGTAGATGCCAATCTGCTTTTGTACGCAAAGATTAGTTCCTACCCTCAACACAAGCAAGCTAAGACCTGGTTAGACGAGACTCTAAGTTCTGAAACTAGAATCGGAATACCTTGGGAAAATATCGTTGCATTCATTAGAATCTCTACTAATCCCAGAATTTTCCAAAAGCCTTTAAGTATAGAAGATGCCTGGCATCAAATTGAAGAATGGCTGGACTGCCCTTATGCCTGGATACCGACTCCCGAAGAAAATCACTTTGAAATCGTTAAGAGACAAATTCCTTTCTGCAAAGGTGAATCAGGTCTAATACACGACGCGCAGTTAGTAGCCCTCGCCATAAGTCATGGCCTAACGATCTACTCAGCGGACAATGATTTTAGTAGATTTAAGGAAGTGAGCTGGGTAAATCCAATTAATTAAAGCAAACAGAAATGTGCAACAAAGCGAGTTTTTCCATATTGCATTTACTTTTATTAGGCTAGTATAGATTTTATGTAAAAAATAAAATTCTTGTTAGTTAAGCCCTATGAACTCAAGCAACAAACCAAATCCTGGTCGCACACCCTTATTTCGAATTCTTAGAAAAGCAAGTCAAGCACTTGATAGACTAAAACAAGTTAATCTGGAAGGTAGTAGCAAGAATCAAGCTGAGAGCGAACTAAGTAGAAGAGAGTTTTTAAAGTCGGTAGGTGCTATCGGCATGGGTTTAGGTGCGAGTCAACTAATGTCGGCTTGTAGTCCTTTGATCTCCAATACAAGGGGAAGCTTTGGGGACAAGAAGATAGTTATTGTTGGAGCGGGCATGGCGGGGCTAAACTGCGCGCTGTGGCTTGAAAAGGCTGGCTATTCCTCCACATTATACGAAGCGTCAAAGCGTAGTGGAGGCCGTATGTACACCGCGCATAATCTTATGGGAGAGGGTCTGAGCACAGAAATCGGTGGTGAATTTATTGATTCTACACATGAGGATATTTTAAACTTAGTTAAGGAATTGGATCTTAAACTACTTGATACAAATGAAGATAGTTTACATGAAGCCTTCTTTTTTAAAGGGGCTATAAGATCAGAGGGTGAGGCGATTAATGCCCTGATACCGATACTCGCGAAAATAAAAGAAGATTTATCTAGCTTAGGTGAAGATGTAAATTACCTTAATCATGGTGATGCTATAGATCTTGATAACTTGAGCATTGAAGCTTACTTAAATAAAATTGGTGCGAGTGGATGGATTAGGGATTTAATAGAAGTTGCTTATGTTACCGAATATGGGCTTGAAATTTCAGAGCAGTCAGCTTTAAATTTACTATTGTTAATTGGCACTGAACCAAAAGAAGATTTTAGACTTTTTGGCGATAGTGATGAGCGTTATAAAATTAAAGGCGGGAACGAACTTCTAGTTAAGGTAATGGCGGAGAAGATCACTTCTCCGATTAATCTAGAACATCAGTTAGAAGCGGTGAGGCGGAGTGGATCAGCATATGAACTTCATTTTAGAGTTTCTGGTTCAAAATCTGTAGTGGTTAAGGCAGATTTGCTCGTACTAACTTTACCCTTCTCCGTCTTAAGAGATGTTGAACTTTCCAGTCTTAACTTTTCACCGGTAAAGATGAAGGCAATAAATGAACTATCGTATGGAAAAAATGCGAAATTATTTGCCTCATATTCAAAGAAAGTATGGCGAGATTTAGGGTATAATGGCAATGTTCAAAGTGATGAGGCTTACCAATTAATGTGGGATAATTCACAGCTTCAAGAAAAAGAGTATGGGGGATTAACTTTCTATTCCGGTGGGCGAGCTGGCATAAACGTAGGAGAGGGTACAGCAGAGAGTCAGGTAAGGAAGTTACTACCTGGAGTTGAAAGAACTTTTCCCAACTCAAGTAAATATTTGATAGGGAAATTTGATCGCTTTCACTGGCCAAGTCATGCTTTCACCAAGGGTAGTTATGCCGCGTATAAACCTGGACAGTGGACAAGTATTAGAGGGGCAGAGATCATTCCAGAGGATCGAATTTTCTTTGCAGGAGAACATTGTAGTCTGGATTTTCAAGGATTTATGAACGGAGCAGCAGAGAGTGGTCGCATTGCCGCTCAGGGAATTCTAAGCAGAATTTAATAACTAACTCGCATTCATCTCAGATTTTCCAAAGTAAATGCTCAGCTATTTAAACAAATACCTTAAAATCTTAGCTCTAATTTGGCTAGGCATAAACTTTCTAGGGCTATTCTACATTCTATCCCTTAGACCTCTTAAACTAGATGGAGAGATACTAAACTTAATAAATGAGCAAGGTTCAAGCTCGCCTATCTCTCTAGGACAAGAACTACTTTTAGCCAACTCTAAGGAAATTAAATTTGGATTTGAAGACCTAAGTTTTAATGAAATCAATGAATTTAAACTAGAAATAAAAAAAGACTTACCCGAATTAGAAGAACACCAAAAAATAAACAAAGACGACCTAAAAAACATAATCAGCGGTGCATGGCCATACTTACTTAATAACGACTTACTAAAACAATTTCAAAATGGTGACATAGAAGCAATTTCTAAAAGATTAGAAAAACTACTTAAAGGGCCAGACTCCTACTTCTATAGCTATTTCATTAAAGAGGACCCCCTTCTAATAGCTAGCTCTAGACTACAAGCACTTCTCGCTAACCAAACAAATAATGCTGGCAAAGTTATTACATACAAAACCAAGCAAGTAGATGATGATAATTCCTTAGTTAATAGGATAGACTTAAAAACTAAAGATTTTATTAACAAACATCCTAGGGGTAAAGTTCACTGGTCAGGATATATAAAATTTAAAACTTCTTCTGCTAATAAAATTAAAACTGACATTCAGTTCGTTAGCACTATTAGCTCTATTCTTATTCCATTAATTTTAATAGTCTTTTTTAGATCTCTTAAAGCCCCCTTACTCTCACTCCTTTCAAGCTTGAGTGGGATGCTCTTCGGCGCCATACTAGTATCTGCCACAAAAGATAGCTTACACCTAATTACTCTTGCCTTTGGGTCAAGCTTAGTAGGAGCTAGCGTGGACTACGCAATACACTATCAATCTGAGAATGTCGCAAATCCCCATAAGTTACCAAAGGAACTAAGACAGATTACACTACCTTCATTAATCATAGGAGCACTGACAAGCATCATTGCATTTATTGGACTAAGTTTTAGTCACTTCCCCGGATTGAAAGAACTATCTATATTTTCAATTGGGAGCTTAATTGCTTCTCTTATTTGCACAGTCCTATGGTACCCCTACCTATCAGTACATGTAGATTCCAAACTAACAGAGCAAAACAAAAAGCTCTTTAACCTCGCTAAGAGAACCAAACTCCCAATAATAGCCCCACTAGTTATCGGACTGTTAATAACCTTTTCGCTATTTACCATAAATCTAGATACCCCGCTTTTTCAAGACGACATAAGCGCACTTCAGTCACCCGATAAAAATCTCATAGATGATGCAATCTGGTTTAGGTCCCAAGATGAAAGTAATGCATACTCTGACTTACTATTCATTAATAGCAAATCTCTAGATAGAGACCTACTTACAATAGGAAAGCAACTAAACACACCTCTACTAAGCGTGCTCCCTAACGACGAAGAAGCAAACATTTCAAAAGAAACACTTCAAAAATTTTTAAACTTGAATAAGAACAAACTAAGTGAAAGATTAAAAGAAATAGGCTATACAAGCCTACTAATAGATAATATTTTTACTCCCCCACAAAAAACCTATCAAGAAAGCATCTCCTTAATTACTAAGAACTTTAAGGTTAGAGAATCGGTAGGCTTTATACCAATACATAGCCAAGATCTAGAGAAGATCAATACACTTAAAAAATCTAAGCCCGAAATCAACTTAGAACCCTATAATCATAGAGAAAGAATTTCTTCCATGTTCAAAGAGTTTAGAATTGAATCAATATACCTAGTAAGTATTTCTTATTTAGTGATTCTCTTATTTCTCGCATATAGATATGGAATTAGTAGGGGCTTAATAGCCTTAATACCGTCACTCCTTTCCCTCACTTCAAGTATTATTCTCATTCATGCACTAGGCATCCCTCTTTCTTTCTTTGGAATTCTTGCATTTGTCATTGTTTTAGGTTTAAGTATTGACTACTCCGTCTTCTATATGGAGGACTCAGATAATAGTGTCGGAGCAAAGCTCTCCATTTTTCTTTGCACACTTACAACGATAATAACCTTCGGAGCACTATCGATGAGCGAGACAGAAAGTCTAAGAAACTTTGGTATTGTAATCTCGCTTGGAGTGTTCTTTACTGCAGTTTATACAAATTTAATATTTAATAAAAACAAATAAAAATCACCACATGACTCTTTTAAAGAAATTCTTACTTCCCCTCTTTGCGCTTTTAATTTCATGTGGCGGAGGTGGTGGTGGAAGCGAAGAGACCATAGAAGAATTTAGCGA
>JBILFC010000168.1:0-6626 GCA_044351785.1 Bdellovibrionota bacterium | reverse complement strand
TCACTTAATTGTAGCAGAACTTACTTCCGGAAAACTCCTCAGTACAAATAGAGAAACAAACGAAAGAACAGAACTCCAAACACTAGCTCCTTTTACCGGAAATGGCCTTGGTATTTCAGGTTTACTAGTTGATAGAAATTTTAGTGGCAATGGCTATGTCTTTGTCTATCACGGTACGGGAGAGTCAGGTAGAAATGTTCTAACTAGATTCACTATAAAAGATAGTAAGGTCGAAAAAAGGGAGCAGTTACTTTTACTAACCACTCCAAGTGGTCACAACGGTGGTGGAATGTATCAACTTTCAAACGGCAATATCCTCTTAGGAATTGGAGATGGTGGAAATCCCAGTTACTCACAAGATACAGACAAACTTGAAGGTAAAATTCTAATTCTAAGTAGGGATGGACAATTTATTGATGCTAAAAATGGATTATCTAAAGGCATATATGCTCTAGGCTTTAGAAATCCGTTTGGCATAGACGGATTTAATGATGAAGATATTTTCGTAGCTGACAATGGCCCAGACTGCGATGATGAAGTAAATTTACTAATCTCAGGCCGTAACTATGGATGGAGGGAAAATTATGAATGTGGCAAAGTTCTACCAAATCATCAAGCTCCCATCTACTCTTGGAGTCCATCACAAGGAATAACCGATCTGTCAGTTAGTAAGAATAATTCAATTCTAACCTCACACTACAACACGAACACTCTAATCTCCTTAAAACTAGATGGTGATTTACAGAAAGTAGAGACTGAAAATGAAATAATAAAGAATGCTAAAGATCCGATCATAGATCTTCTTAGGACAGAAAATAATGAAATTCTTTATACAACTCCAACCAACATTAATAAGCTAAATTTATAAAGTCATGCCTCAAGGTAAAAAGGAGCATTTTCAGCTTAAAAACATCTATAACGAAAAGTCCCTAAAGGAACTATCCATTGTTATAAAAAAGCATCATATTAATTTTAACGAAAAAAGTTTTCTAGAAACTTTTAGAACTAAGAACTGGAAACAAGCTGAACTTAAGGCTAGAGTCAGGATCATTACAGAATCATTATATGAGCACCTTCCTACTGATTACAATCAAGCTTTAAAAATTCTAATGCCTGCAAGCTCTCATGTGAAGTGGAGCTACTTTGGCATATTTTTCCCTGACTATGTAGAACGTTACGGATTAGATAGCTGGGGGTTATCAATGAAAGCTCTAAAAGTATTTACTCAGTCAAGCTCAGGGGAGTTTGCAATAAGACCATTTATAGAAGCTAATCAAGATAAAGCCTTTAAAGAAATTCTAAAGTGGAGCAAGGATAAGAATCATCACATAAGAAGACTTTCAAGTGAAGGCTGCAGGCCTAGACTTCCTTGGGGTAAAAAGCTCTCGAACCTAATATGCGACCCTACCCCCATAATTCCTATTCTAGAAAATCTAAAAGATGATCCAGAATTGTACGTAAGAAAAAGTGTTGCTAATAATTTAAACGACATCTCCAAGGATCATCCTGAATTAGTTTTAAAACTAGCAAAAAGCTGGATTGGAAAGTCAGAGAACACAGATTGGATTATTAAACACGGCCTAAGAACCCTACTCAAGAAAGGAGATAAACGCGCCTTAAAACTCTTCGGTCACGGAAATACTAAAGGACTTAAAGTTAGTGGTCTCAGTTTAAATAAAAAAGAAATTAAACTTGGTGATAAATTAGAATTTAACTTCACCCTCTCAAATATCAACAAATCCTCTAAAGAAGTTAGAGTTGAATATGCCGTTCACTATCAAAAGAAGGGAGATAAGTTATCAAGGAAAGTATTTCAACTTAAAAAGCTAAAACTAGACAAAGGTGAAATAGAATTAAAATCAAGTCAAAGATTCCAAGATTTTACTACAAGGAAACATTACACTGGAGTTCATAAGTTAGAGATTATTGTAAATGGCGAGGCTATGAGTCAGGCGCAATTCAAACTAAATATACCAACCAATCTAAATTAGCTTGAAACTATACTATCTACATGTTAGCTTAAAGCGTTGAAACATTTCTGGCTCGGGTAGAAGACGAATGGTTTTCGTCTTGAAACTTTTCTGATGGTCAGAGGGGTCCGAGTCTTGGAGGTTTAACGAACGGGAGGTTGAAATGAAAAGCACATGCAACGATCAGTGGCTGGGCGCTAAGATTTCATTCACAGCGGGGTTTTTCGGATTGCTAATGTTTCTGCTCTTAATAACTCAAAGCAGAGGCAGAGCCGAAAACATCCAGCTTGCAAAAGAACTGACAAGCATCATTACCGGCGCAAACTGGGTGATGTCGGGGTGGACAGCTTTCTATGTATGCTCAAGCTTTGCAGGAGCATTGGCGATTGGCATGGGAGTAAGTGAATGCTTACTCAACTTAAGGGGTAAGATCATTACCTCTTGGAACATGGCACTACTACCACTTGCCACCGCAGTGTTTGTGGCAGCACTGCATCTAAAAATTACATTGTACCTTCTTCAAGCAAACTAACTTTGGATCGGCACTCTGACCTTAAGGAAAAAATACATCTCTCTCCCGGGCCTTGACGAAATTAGTTCTCAACGTCTTCGCCCGGGGCTTTTTTTGCCAAGTCATCACTTCCACTCCCTAGGATCAATCTTCCAAAATTCCGAATCTATCTCAGACATTATTTTCTGATTCTCTTCTTTTAAGTGCTTAAAGGCGCCAAAGGCTTTCGTACTAACTCCACTGTTAGAATTTATTAATTTAATTTCTTTCAATAGGTTATCGGGGATTTCGAGTGTAGTTTTCATAATGTAATTTTATTCATCCTCGGTGGATTATGCCATGAATACGGCGCATATTTATGACTTTTTTTAAAAAAGTTGTATTCGTTTTACTTTATCAGCGTCTTTATCCAGCCTATAATAATATATACCCACACGTAAATACCATGCTTTTTCAACTACACAGAAAAATAACTCTAAAAACTAGCATAGAAGAGGCTTGGAATTTCTTCTCAGATCCAAGAAACTTAAAAGTAATTACACCACCCAAACTTAACATGACAATCACCTCGGACTTACCATCTAGCATGTACGAAGGAATGATCATCTCTTACAAAGTGCATCCCATACTGAACATACCACTAACTTGGGTTACTGAAATTACAAAAATCATCCCCAATCAAATGTTCATAGATGAACAACGCCACGGACCATACAAAGTTTGGCATCATGAACATTTTTTTAGAGAAGTAGAAAATGGCACAGAGGTAGAAGACCTAGTTAGCTACGTCATGCCCTTCGGGCCACTAGGAATTCTAATACAGAAGCTACATGTAAGTGGAGAGCTTGAAAGAATATTCAATTATCGTACGAATATCTTAGAAGAAAGATTTAGATAAAAGTCGTCTTATAATCCAAGGCAATAAGGAGTTCTAAATTATTAATCCCAATCGCGACCTCAGTAATACCAGCAACAATAAAAAGACCAGAAAAACATTAACTAAGAGATGCGCCCTCTCAATTGAACTAGCACTCCTACTGCTAACATCAAGCTCTAGAAAATTACTAGAAGAATAATGCATTCCTGACTCTTCATATTCAGCAATAACTAAACCTCTATAAGTCCCAGGCAAAAGATCCGTTGCCTTCACCTGAAAGGGAATCATCCTAGTTTCACCGCCGCTCAAATTAACCTTTAAAGATTTAAATCCAAAATCAACATTCATTGCAGGATAGAAATATAAAACAACCTCCTTCGAACTAGCGTCTAGATTAGTTAACTTCACTTCACCATGCGGATCTTCAGAAAAATGAACAGGACCACCTTCAAGCAATACCCTTGAGTTACTTTCTACTTCAGAAATTGCTTTTACCTCAAAAGGAAAGGAGTACTCATTACCCCCGCTATCCACATAAGACAATCCGACGACTAAATGATATGTACCAGGAAGCCGAAAATCAGTTCTGGCTAAATTTGCTTCTAATCGATAAGATCTCTGAGGACTAACAAACCCTTCACTACCATTTATCAACGGCATATCCTGAAAATACGATATCGCCTTTGACCTAAAAGCCGTGCCATCTCCACTATTAGCAAATAAAGAAACCAATTCAATGTTTCCATCAGATATCTTCACCTCAGCCTGATGCTGCATAATAATATTCTGAGAAAAACAAGTAGAGCTGAATAGTAAAAATATTAAAATCGCAAATCTTATCACAATACTCCCTGACTTCTTAAGCGCTTCCGCATATCAATAAGCTCCCATAACGTCCGAGGTACTCGTTTCAAAATATGAGTATCAGTAATCCTAGTCTCCACTACCTCCACTGGAACCTCCAACACCTCACAATTAGCATGCATCGCTCTGATTACCACTTCCGTATCATAACTATGATATCCAGGCGTAGAATCTCGAAAAAAACCTCTCATTCTGTCAGAGTTCCGCCAAGCTTTTATCCCATGGGTATCAGAAACTCTAAGTCCAAAAACAAAAAACAAGATCATACGAAACACATATGACGCCAACTTCCGAAGTGGGCCTCTCTTATCATTAGATAAAAGTAAATTCTTAGAAGCAATAATCAAGTCATAACGAACCTGCATAACATGAGCGACCACCTCAACAAACCTGATATCCCAATAGTCGATATCAAAACTTACAATAAAATCACTAGTGCAGCGCATAAAACCTGTCTGCAAAGCAAGTCCATAGTTTGCAACATTGCTACTTACATAATCTACAAATGAATATCTTTCACTTAACTTCTTAACTAACTGAAGCGTAGCATCCGTACTACCGTTCTCTACCAACAAGATACTCCAAGTAAAATAATCAGGCTGACCTAATTCACTAATTATAGAAGAAATATTTTCCTCTATGATCTTCTCCTCATTATAAACTGGGATTACGATACAGAGACTAGGCTTCATTCCTAAACCTATAATAAAATAACATCAATAAAGCTCCGAGACCAACGACAGTTACTATTAATCCTATTGATTTAATAAAATCTATTTCATATAAAAGCTCCACATTCTCTGAAGTTGGGTAAACAAGCATAAAAGCGGGCGAAACTAAATATGGACCAATACCGCCGTGAACCTTCCAACCTGGACTATAAGCAAACTTAATAAGGTGAGGCTTACCAACACAGTTAGTTTTAAATTTTATATTCTCATCTTTTAAAATAGTTACCACCCTACAGTCTTCAATATTTACTCCGTCCCCTATCGGCTCGGGAGCTTTTTCAGGAATCTTATTTAAGTCGTAAAAATAGCTAAACTTATCAGGCTTAGTATATAAAAACCTGCTCTCCTTGGAATAAGTCTTAAACCACTCATAGAATTTCTCCCTAAAGTTTTCAAACTCGGAAAACTCTGGATTCTCTTTTAAAACCTCCACATAGCCGGGGGATTCATTTAATTTCCATACTTCATAGTCACTCTCTAAAATCTTTTTTTGAAATGTATACTTATCAGTTTGCAGAGCAAGCTCACTCTTAGCATTCGCAGTTAAGGAAATTATCTGATTTACATTAAACAACTTTAAATAATCATAGGCCTTCTCCAAACTGAGACTAGCACAAGAATATTCGGTGAATGGACAGCTATACATGCTTGAATATAGAGACTGCAAATAAAACACAAATGGACTCAAAAGAGATGACTGAAAATACAAGCCCTCTAAAGTCGACCTCCCTGAGAATAACGGTAAATTTTCAAAAGCTCTCGTCGATCCAAAATGGTTATTAATATCATGATGCTCAAAAACCACCCTAGGATCAGAATAACTACCCTTCAAGAATCCATTAATCTCTTCAAAGATAGACCAAGCCGGAGCTCTCTCATAACCTTGATAATTCCACTTAGCCCAATGAGCGACATCGCTAGGATTCGCAGAAATCAAAAGAAGGGCGAGCTTTAAACCAATCAAAGGTAAAAATAATTTAAAGATTTTATTCTTAAAAATGGATCCTAAAAAGGCGGCTCCCCAAACAGCAGTTAAGAACTGAACAAAAGGTATAAATCTAATATCAGGCAACTTTAACAGACCCAATACAGTCAAATAGTACGCTCCAATACAACACGCAATAATAAACCATATGAAAGGCATAACCCTAACTTCGTCCTTGTTTAAGATCTTCAAATCATACTTAAGGCTAACAAGGGCAAAAATCGTATAAGAGAAAAAAAGTATAAGTGTCGGCAGAAGAATCTCTGGCAGCACTTCTTTCCACGATTCAAACTCCCATATCAAGTGATACTGAGTAGCATACGGAAGATTTAGAAACAAAGGAATGAACCAAAATGAAAACAATGCGCCTGCCACTCCAAATATCATAGCTATATGCGCAATTTTCACCGTAAATCCACTTCTAGTTATAAGGAAGTAGAGAGAACTCAATAAACAAATTATTAGAGTAAACCCATGACTCAATCCTATTCCTGCTAGAACCAGTATAGCAAAAATAGTATAGGGAGCAGGACTTTTAAGCCGTTCGCTGTTGAGGTTTTCAAAAATACGATACAACAATCCCAAAAAAACAAACGTCAAAGAAAAACTAAATCCATAACTAAACTCCCCCGCTAGAGTACTATATATATTCCCCCCCCACATAGAATTAGAAGTGTTAACAAGAAAC
>JBILFC010000065.1:0-12006 GCA_044351785.1 Bdellovibrionota bacterium | reverse complement strand
TAAGATCTTAAGCCTACTTAGAAAAGAGGGTATTAAATCTGAGCTCTGCCCAGATGATCTTAAATTAGGACAACAGATAAAATATGCTGATAAAAAAAATCTTCGGTATATTATTGTAAAAGGTGAGGATGAAAGGAAAGGGGGCAAGATACAAATAAAAGATTTATCTCTTACCGAAAACAATCAAACTACTATTTCAGAAAGTGACGTCATTGCGTTTATAAAAAAATAAGCATGGACAGATCTAGGCTTACATATAGAAAGAACGTAGCAGGATTTATTCTAAATCAGGAAGGTTATATTCTAACCTGTAGGCGCTTTGATGAGCATGCAGATTGGCAGTTGCCACAGGGGGGAATAGACGATGGAGAACATGAGGATGAAGCTATTCTAAGAGAACTATATGAAGAGGTCTTATTAGAAAACAGTAAGATTATCGATAAAACTCTAGCCTATTTTCAATACGAGTGGCCAGATTACTTACTAAAAAGAGGTTATAGAGGTCAGGAACAAAAATTATATCTAATCGAGTCCCCTATTAATTTCGTGCCAAATCTTGAAGCTGCTCCGACAAAAGAATTTAAGGAATTTAAATGGGTTAGCGCTAATACTTTTTTAGAAATAACTAAGGAAACTTTTCGCTTTCCAGCCTACTCTAAAGGACTAGAATACTTCATAAAGAATCACCCCACTAAGATAAAATTGTCATGAGTCAGATTAAAACCGATTTAGATAAATATTTCAATGAAAATAAATCTGAATTGCTAAAAGATTTTTATACTCTACTTTCCTTTAAATCAATTAGTACAGATTCAAATTTTAAATCTGAAATTATTTCCTGCGCTGATTGGATTAATAATTATCTACATAGCATTGATTTTAATTCCGAAGTAATCGAAACAGATGGTCATCCTTGCGTTTACGCAGAAAGGATAGTTAGCGATCAGGTACCGACAGTACTATTCTATACTCACTATGATGTTCAGCCTGTTGACCCTATTGAACTGTGGGAGTCCCCTCCTTTTACGCCAACTGAAAGAAATGGTGAAATATATGCTAGAGGTGCGATTGATGATAAAGGTCAGCTCTTCTATGTTTTAGCTTGCTTAAAAGGCTTGAAGGATAAATTACCCCATGTAAATATAAAAATCATAGTTGAAGGTGAAGAGGAAATAGGAAGTAAATCTCTTCCTAAACTCCTGGAAGACAATAAAGAAAAATTTAAGGCAGATTATCTACTTATAGCTGACTGTGGTTTTCATTCTTTAGAACATCCTGCTGTAACTTTAGGTTGCAGAGGCATGATAACTATGGAGTTAAGCATAACAGAATCCAATACAGACCTTCACTCTGGTGAACATGGTGGAATAGCTTACAATCCAATACACGCTCTTGTTGAACTTTTAGAAAGCTTACGCTCAAAAGAAACAGGAAAAATACTAGTACCAGGATTTTATGATGAAGTAATAGATTTAACCATTGAAGAAAAGAAAGATCTTCAGATGTTAATTAATGAAGTACAATACGAACAGATGTTTGGAGCTCCTCCTATTGGTGGAGAAAAAGGTATTCCTTTTCTTGAATCGGCATGGCTACGACCAACAATTGAGGTTAACGGAATAAATGGGGGTTATACCGGTGAAGGATTTAAAACTGTTATTCCTAAAACTGCTAGTTGCAAATTGTCTAGCAGACTAGTTCCTGCTCAGAATCCAGAAAAAATCGCAAGCCTCATTAAAAAACATTTAGAATCAAAGATCCCCAAAGGCCTCACTCTATCATTAAATATAATTTCTGACTCAGGCTGGCCAATTAGATTGAGCCCAAACTCTAAGTTAGCTCAGATCACAAAGGAAGCTTATGAGGAAGCTATGGATAAACCATGCGGATTTATTTTATGTGGGGGCTCAATTCCGATATCTAGAGAACTTGCAAACCTCACAGGAGCCGAGCCTGTTTTTCTAGGATTTGGCCTTCCAGGGGATAACCTACATGCACCAAATGAACACTTTGGCATAGACAGAATTCGACTCGGCATGATGACTATTGGTGTTTTACTTAATAAATTATCCTAAAACTGCCTAGGAAATATTCTTAAAATAGCTAATTCTTAAATGTCTTTGAAGCACACACCAAGCTTACTAGGACAAGTTTACAGTAAAAACTCTGCTATTTTAAGTATATGAAAAAATTCGCTATCTGCCTAACTTTGCTTATTATAGGTAACAATTTACAAATAAACGCCTATACATCCAAATTAGTTATTAGAAACCAAATCACAAAATTTATTACCCAACAAACGTATCAACATCAAATAAAATCCAACAAGAGTAAGATAAAAAGCATTACTAACTTTTACAACTCATAAAAAAGAGGGGATTAAATCCCCTTTTTTCAAGACCATCACTTGAAAATAGCTTAGATCTTATTAAACTTCTTTCTTCTTTTTGCAACCACCCCAACTAAACTTGATACCAACAAAGCAGAAGTTGCCGGCTCTGGAATCGGATTAGGATTTGGGGGATTAGATGATGGAGTATATGAAACAGAGAAACTTATATCTTGAAAAAGAAAATCTTTAGGTCTCGCATAATATCCATTATTACCATTCACGGCAACATTAATAATCCCTTCAACTAAACCTGCGGTGAATAAACTTCCTCCATTAACAGTAAGATCACTTAAGAAGTCGAAATTACCAGCGAGGCCAAGCCTATTAGTATAAGACAAAGTTCCATCATTATTTCCCAGAGTAGCCGACAATAACAAAGTGCTACCATTATAAAGTGAAAAATCTGCTACCGTCAGAGCACTAGTTCCACGATTTCCAGTACCCATACCTCCCAAAACAATGTGAGTAGGTCGAGAAGCTCCAACCAATATACTAGATATCGCACTAAAAGACTTGATAGGTATTCTATCCACCCCATTAGTGTTATTAATATCATAGAATAAATAAAACTTATTAGAATGCTGGGCCCAAACACCACCACTCTGATTATCTCTAAGATCACCAGCAACTAAAGTTGTAGCCTCTGCACTAGATACAAAAACTAAACTTAATAACAACAAACAAGGGATCAATATATTTCTCATGACTACTCACTACTTAATTGCTTACGATTTATTAGGCGCTCACCTATAACACATACTAATCTAATTATAAATAAGATTGCTCCAAAAAATTACGGGAACAAACTTAAAATATGAGACTTAAAAAAATAAAAATATTCTCGTCAGACATCCAAAAAAGAGCTAACTTACTAATTATACTCTATATTTGCTAATTTAATGCTTTAAACATCTATCTCAATTCTATCCGCATTATCTTGGATAAGTTTATACCTAGCGCTGGAATCTGACCCCATAAGGCTCTCAAATTCAGCTAATACGCACTTCATTTCCCCAGCACTTATTCTTAACAAAGTCCTCTTCTTAGGATCTAAAGTAGTATCCCACAAGGTATCTGCATTCATTTCCCCGAGACCTTTATATCTTACCACCCTAGGTTTACCCTTAACTGTTTTTAATACCTTCTGAAGCTCGGAATCAGAATATGCCCAATGCGCATCATTCTTCTTAGCTCCCGCACTAAAAACACCAAACAAAGGAGGCTTCCCTAAATACAATCTACCCTCATCTATTAGAGGCTTCATCTGAGTATAAAAGAACGCTAGAAGTAATGTTCCGATATGCATACCATCAGCATCAGCATCGGTTAGAATAACAACTTTACCATACCTTAATTTTTTAATATTAAAGTCTTTTCCAATTCCGCAACCTAGAGCAGCTACGATATTACCAAGTTCTTTATTTTCAAGTATCTTTTTATCATTACTAGCGATCGTATTCAGTACCTTACCTCTCAAAGCGAGTACAGCTTGATAATGTCTATCTCTACCTTGTTTTGTGCTCCCACCCGCAGAATCACCCTCGACCAAAAATAACTCTGTATCAGCTAAATTATTAGAGCTACAATCAGCTAACTTTCCAGGTAAAGTCATTCGCTGATTAAGACCAACTTTTCTTCGTACTTGCTGAACTGCGGATCTAGAAGCTTGCCTAGCACGAGCAGCTAAGAAAATTCTCTCCATCACTTTTTCAGCAACGGAGGGTTTCTGATTTAATTCTAACTCTAAAGACTTAAGAGCATTTTCAACTATCGGAGTAATTTCAGGATTATTGAGTTTACTCTTGGTCTGCCCCTGAAATTGTGGCTGATGGGTACCTGCTGGCATTTGAATTGAAAGAACACAAACCAAGCCTTCTCGGATATCTTCAGCTCCAATTTTTAAACCCTTAGGAACCCCTCCATGAGTCTGAAGGTAATTTCGTATGGCCTTGACCACACCATTTTTTGCCCCTTGCTCATGCGTACCACCATCTGGCGTATAAATTCCATTAACATACGAAAGAAATACTTCTTTCGTATCCTCGGTCCAACTCATCGCCAGAGTCACTGGAATTGGATCACTGACTGTTAGATTAAATGAGTCTCCTACCTGCGTAAATCCACTTGTTTCTAAAGTCTCTTTTAAAAATTCCTGAAGTCCATTTGAATAACAAAAATCTTCTTCTGTTTCCGAACTCTCATCAATAAACTTAATTAGCAATCCAGCATTCAAAAAAGCTTTTATCTTTATCTTCTCCTTCATGTATTCTGGAGAAAATTTCTTTATCTTAAATAGAGAGTAGTCAGGAGTAAATTCTATCTTTGTTCCTGTCTTTTTAACTCCCGACTTAATTTTCTTTACTGGAGCATAAGGAACACCATGTTTATAAGCTTGAAAATACTCTCCTCCATCCCTATAAATCGTAGCTTCCAAATTATCACTTAGGGCGTTCACCACTGAGCTTCCAACTCCATGAAGACCACCAGAAGCAGTATAATTCTTATCTGAGAACTTTCCTCCAGCATGAAGTGTGGTAAGAATAAGTTCTAGAGCCGACTGCTTAAATTTAGGATGAATGTCAACCGGAATTCCTCTTCCATTATCTTCAACCGCAATAGTCCGAGCATCTTTTCTTAAAGTAACTGTAATTAATGAGGCATAGCCGTTCATTGCCTCATCGATACTATTATCAAGTACTTCTGTGAATAACTGATGAAGGCCTTCAATCGTATCAGTTCCTGCGATATACATCCCAGGTCTTTTTCTAACTGCTTCTAATCCTTCTAGAACTTCAATACTCTGAGCGTTATACTCATTCTTTTTCACAGCATTACCCATTGATTATCCTCTCGACTACACCAATCTTCTTCTGAGATAACTTATCCCCCTTTAACGCCCTCTTACCTAAAGTAAAGGAAGCTAGAGGAACAGATAAATCACCTTTATTATGTTGAACTTTTAATTCTGATTTCCTGTTACTAAATACAGCATCAGCCACCAAATCTCCTCCGGTTACCTTCATAAGCTGAACTCCCTTCGCTCCAATTCCTAAAGTAGGAACCTCATCTTTATGTAAGCAAAGACAATATCCATTTTCAGAAACCATCACGAGTAAAGTATCAGTAATAGCACAAACTTTTAATAAGCTATCACCCTCTTTTAGTTTTAGAATACGTTTTCCATTCTTCTTGGAAGAAAGCATTTCATTCAAACTAGATACATATCCTAGGCCTTGTCTAGAAAGAACTAAGACATTCATCTCCTCACAGGACTGTCTTATAATCATGCCCTGCACAATAGATTCACCATCCTTACTCTTACAAAGTTTCTGATAAGGCTCCCCATAACCAGTAGTAGCTGGGAGTGAATATACATCTAGGGAAAAAGCAGTACCCTGATTACTCAACAGCAAAAGTGTGTCTTTAGTTGAACAAACAGCAGAGAAAATAATCTGATCACCCTCTCTTAACCGAGAGATACTAGGATCATTGGTAGATTTTATCCTCTTAAGCCAGCCGTCTTTAGTTAAAATTACATAAACTTCCTCATCAGCAATAAGATCAGACTCTGAAACTTCTAATGTTTCGAACTGCGACACTACCTTACATTTCCTCTTGTCACCGTATGTCTCTCTAATTCTGGTAATATCTTTTACCAACTCAGCATTTAATAACTTTTCACTAGCAAGTATTTTCTGAATTGCTTTAATTCTTGCTTGCTTTTCAGATAATTCAGATAAAATTTCTTCTAAATTCGTTTTAGTAAGTTGATAGATTCTCAGATCAACTACAAATTCAGCCTGCCTTTCACTCAGATCAAATACCTTAACGAGTCTAGCTATTGCATCTGAACGTGAAGCACTTTTTCTTACTTCTTTAATTACAGCATCTAGAATATCTATAATTTTCTGAATACCTTCTAGAACATGAACTCTTTCTTCAAGCTTCTTAAGCTCAAATTGCAAGCTCTTAGTATAGGTTTCTCTTCTAAAAGTTAGAAACTGCCCCAAAGTTTCTTTTAAATTTAATACTGCGGGCTTTAAATGAGACTCTGAATTACCTGGAATCAAAAGGGTAAAGTTGATACTAAAATTACTTTGAAGTGGTGTCGACTTAAATAAATATGCTAATAACTTCTCTTCTTCAGCCTCTCTAGCAATTTCCACTACAATTCTCACTACTTCAGTTGATTCATCTCGCACATCTTCAACTTGAGTAAGTTTTTTCTGAATAACAACATCAGCAATTTTCTCTACGATTGTTGATTTATCAATTCCATAAGGGATGGAATCAAAAACTATGTACTTTCGTTCTTGTTTAGCCCCCTTAGGTTTATCAAGCTCTATTCTGTAAGTTGCTCTCATTCTAATTGAGCCACGACCTGTTGTGTAAATTTCATTTAACTCAGATTTAGAATTTAGAATTTCACATGCCGTAGGGAAATCAGGCCCTTTCACATACTTTAACAAAGAAGATACTTCTAAATCGGGATTTTCAACCAAAGCCACTAATGCATCACATAACTCTGTTAAGTTATGAGGAGGAATAGAAGTAGCCATTCCCACAGCAATACCCGAAACCCCATTCATTAAAAGATTAGGAATTTTACTTGGAAAAACTAAAGGCTCTTTAGTAGTTTGATCGAAGTTATCTCTAAAAGGTACTGTTTCGTCATCAATATCTCCTAATAATTCTAAGGCTAATGGTCTAAGCTTAGCTTCAGTATATCTATATGCTGCAGCACTATCCCCATCAAGAGAACCAAAGTTACCTTGACCTTCAACAAGTGGATATCTAAGGCTAAAATCTTGTGCCATTCTAACCATAGCTTCATAACAAGCGGAATCTCCGTGTGGATGATAACGCCCAAGCACTTCCCCCACTACCGCAGCAGACTTTCTAAAATTCTTATTAGGAAGAAGACTAAGATTATGCAACATCGCATAAATAATCCTTCTTTGTACCGGCTTAAGACCATCTCTTACGTCGGGAATTGCCCGACTAGTCACCACACTCATCGCGTAGGTTAAATAACGAGTTCTAGATTCTTCAATAATATTAACTACTTCCGTACCCAATGAGACCTCTTACTAAATTAAATTTTAGAGAAATAATGTGCATGCCTAACATGGCAAGGACAAAGAGGTAAAGGGACGTATTTTATCCCCACTTGATTACTAGAGAAACCTTCTAGGAAAAATTAATTTAGCTAATTCAAAAATCTGCGTCTCAAAATTTTTATCAACATGATTTACCCCAGACTGCCCGACTTCAAACCAACTGGAAGCGGACTTCTGAAATGGAATAAATGGTAAATCCTTTTTCTTAGAAAAAAGTCCAAAATCTGTCAATTCATGTTCTAATTCTGGAGCAACTGGCTTATTGCTCCTTCCTACAACGATAGGTTCCCATTTAGAAAAATCAAATTCTAATGGGTCATCGGACTCAGAAGACATTCTTTGTAAGAACTCAAGATCAGCCCTAAACTTTGATCTATCCTCTGGCAAGACCAGAACGACTTTCGAACTCAAAGAAAGAGTTGTTAAGGCCCCTACCCCCCATAAATTACCTAAATCAACGACCAAACTATCGTAAGCTCTCACTAACTCAAGAATCAATAATTCAAACCGCTCCAAACCATCCGTGCCGTAACCAACGCCGCTGCCAAAGAAATTATTAGATCTAACAAAACTATCTAAAGACCCTATAAAACCAAACAGAGGATTTCCAGTGGGAACCTGCTGAATAATAGCTCTAACTTTTTCAAAGGTAATGTTTATATTTGAATCAACTAAAGCACTAAACTCTCTTCTTTCAAGCACACCATATGATGCCCATCTTGCTAAAGTTTGCCTTACATAATCAATGTCAAACAATAGAGTCGATAAATCTCTCTGCGCAAATCTTTGCGCTAAAGACAGAGCTATACTACTAGCACCCACACCCCCACTAACATGCACTATGCTAATTAATTTACCAACCGATTGTCCAAAGACCCCGCTTTTTACACCATCTAAATCTAAGAAAATTTGTGCAACCTGAGGAATATCCCCGACCGCTACAACCCTGAGAGAAGTTTTCCTACGCAACTCTACTGCCTCTTCTACATACTGCTCACTAGGCACCATGAGTACGATTTCAGCTTCAGGAAACATCGCGCTAACTCTACCAACTACCTCGATGTAATCAACTTCATCTAAAAAACTTAAAAAGATGAGATCAGGTGATTCTGATCCCGCTTCAATTAGAGAGCGGCCAACGACAGATACGCCTCGAAGCAAACTTAACTTCAAAGCCTCCTCTATCCTCAAAAGAAGATCTTCTCTAAAATCATCATCTTGCTCTAAAACCAATACCTTCATCTTACTCTCAATTTAAGCCAATCCCATCAATACATTTAGCTAATTTATCCACTTGAAAGGGTTTAGAAATAAATGCATCAGCCCCTTGCAAAATTGCAAATTCCTTAGCGCTATCATCATTCTCTGCCGTAATAACTATTACTTTTAAATCTGGATTAGCCTGTTTCAACTCAGCACAAACTTGAAACCCATCAGCAACAGCTCGACCATTCTCATCCATTAGTAATAAATCTAATAAAACTAAATCAATACTATGCTTTTTTAATAATGGCACCAATGAAACTTCAAAAGTTTCAACTTGAATAGGTTCATAACCAAGCTCCTTAACAATATTAACTATAACTGCTCGTTGCAAGGGAGAATCCTCTACTATCAAAACTTTTTTCATAATCTAAAACTAATTACATTCCATATCCAATTGACATTACAGTATCCGACGATGCCACCTCAGTAATCCGCCAAACTGCTCCTTGATTCTCCATCATACGCTTTATCACAGGCACAAGATGAAAAGATTTCTCAGAAGAAACAAGTTCATAAATACATGAAACACCTTTAAACTGTTTCTCCGCAGAGAGGGAAATAACATATGGAAATGCATCAACGAGCTGAGATATTTCCGCTTCATCAACATCTCTTTGTAATCCCGATAGAAATCGTACATCCTCCAATAAATAATTTAAAAACTGTTTAGGATTAATACTGGGAATGGTAGCAATAATTGGTATATCATAAACCAACTTCATTCTCAGTAAAAATCCATACAATCGTGGATTTAAGTCATCCACAAATACATGCCTCGCCCCCATCCTAAAAATGCTGTCTTCAAAACTTCTATGCGTATCACCACTAAGTAAACGTTCAATATCATCATGTGTTAGAAGTTCCGCATGAGGATGACATGTTCCTAAATCTTTATCGTTTGCAATTATCAATGGTACCGAATTTGCGGATAAAGAAGAGATTAATGCAGAAAGTAAACCACTTTTTCCAGAATCTAAACCACCACTAATTAAATAACCCTGACCAGAGCCAATAATACTCTTAGATACATTCCTTGCCAATTGTGGACTAATCACTTTCGCTCGAATTAAATCAAGCATTGATTTCTTTTTAGATCTAACAGGTGTGATAAAAATACTTCCGGATTGCAAATTCTCACTCCTAAGACTAGAAATAGTCACATCTAAATTGGCAGGAAGAGTTAAAGTCGTTTGCCCTAATTCAAATTTCCTAGCCAAAACTAAGCGTAATAACGACGCTTCTTCTTGCGAAGTAAACCAGTTCTGCGTTAGCATAGTTCCATCGTTATAATGAACTCGGAAATAATCTTTCTCAGAGATGGTCACACTTACAACTTTATCATCTCCAACCACTTCACTGATAAGCTCAAAGTCCACCAACAAACTAAGTAAACGCCCAAGCATTCTTTTTCTAGCATAACGAGAATAAATTTGATCTGTATTTCTACTAATTATGTCTCTAGAGTGCCGAATAATCTTCGACTTCAAACTCTCTTCCGATGTATTATATAAGTCTAACAGTAATACTGAAATTAGTTCTGCATACTGTACGCGTAAATCCTGATTATTAGATTCTCCTAATGAAAAACGTTGATTCCAAGGTTGAGAAGAACTTACAAAAGATGACAATAGCTCACTAGGTATTTCATACTTCTCATCGGAAAGCACAATTACTTTAGTTTCCCTAGAAACATTCTTAGCCCTAAGTAGTCGAGGGGCAATCTTATGCCTGATCCCATTTTTCATGAATTAAATTCCTTTTGCATCTTCTCTTTTTATATCGACAAGAGTATGAAAGGGGTTGAAGAAAAAAGTACTTACCTACTAATAGGAATAGCAATAATTTCAAGGTATTAAATGGATCCTCAAAGTTCTTCCAAGAATAAAAAAGAAACTTTCGACCTGTGGATGGATGGGGACCATGTCATGGTGCATCTTGATAGTAGCCATGAAAAAGTCTGTGTTCCTAGTAACTTAAAGAACAATCCTACTCTAACTCTAAAGATGTCACACCTTTTTCAAGGGGAAACCAAGTCAAATAAAGACGGAATAACCTCTTACCTCAAATTTAGCGGTAATTATTTCGAATGCATTATCCCTTGGGATTCTATTTTCGCTTTAACAAATGAAGAAGGTCAACAAAAGCTCTGGACAGATAACATACCTTCATCACTAAGAGATCTAACTGTGACAAAGAAAAAAGACATTAATACTCCACTAGAAAAACAATCACACTCCCAAACAACGGAGAGAAAAAAACCTCTTCTTCAAAGAATTAAATAAACCCAAAGACTACTAATCTGTGAATTTCAAAATACCTTACTGGTTTCCCTTATTAATTATAGCATTTTTTTTTCTACTACTATTTCCTTTCCCAGAATCAGAAACAACTTTTAATTGGAATTCTACTTGCGATGCGCTTCACCTGCCCCTATTTTTCATATTGAACATTGGATTATACAATCTATTGAAAAAACTTTTCTTAAATAAAATTGAGCCCGCAATTACTTCATCTCTATTTGTTTTCATTCTTGGTCTTTTAATCGAAATCATTCAACCTTATTTCAACCGAGGTTTCTCTTTCAAAGATATTGGAGTGAATTTGCTGGGAGTTTTTCTGTCTTTTTTATATGTATCTAATCACAAAAAGATTCTCCCATTTGCCACCGCATTTTCCCTTCTTGCGGTAGGAATTCCAATTTATAATAGCTACCAACTTTACAAGTACGTAATTTCAAGCTTTCCTATTATCTTTGATCCCAATACCGTGCTTCTTGAGTTAGCAAGCCCAGTTTTCGAAAGCGACCTTATTCATAACGGTGCCGACTGCGATTTTAAAGTAGTACCCTCAAAGTCTGAATATTCCGGAATCAAAATTGATCTTGGATATACAAATTGGACTAATTTCAAGTACTTAAAACTGGAAATTAGAAATCCCAATGATGAAATACTTGACTTGACCCTCAGGCTTGATGACAATGGAGATATAGAAGAATATAATTCCAGATATAACGACGCTATATCGATAGGACCCAAACAAACCCTAGCCTTAGAAATACCACTAAGCATCATAGAAAGACACGTTACGAATAGAAAATTCAATTTACAAAGCATGAGCCAAGCATTGATATTTCCTTCGAACTCCGCTATGGCTTTCTGCGTAGGCAAAATAAATCTAAAGTAGCAAACTGATGCCCTTAAAAGAATCATCTCGCAACAAAATTATTGG
>JBILFC010000307.1:0-3414 GCA_044351785.1 Bdellovibrionota bacterium | reverse complement strand
GCGCAACTCATAATTCTAAAGAAAAATATCATGGGAGGTACCTTGAATAAGTTAATTAGTAATCGAACACCTTATATATTTTAAACAATGCATATCCTTTTGACAATACTTAATTTTCACCCGTCTTGAGAGCCCTGCTCTTTTACTAGTGGCCCTGTGAAGATTGTGATTACCCAGTTCTGAGCTCAGAGCTAGTTAAACAAATCCGTTTTGGATCAATGCTTTTTTTTGACCAAGTATTGCCTTCTCCTTGAAAGAAGATGGTAAGGCTATTAATAGATGAAGGAAGCTCCTGTCTATTAATTAGAATAAAGAATCCACTTTCTTGATAAGTTTTAGGATAAGCTTTTTTCGAGACTAAAATATTTACATCTGGGCGTATTCTTACTTTGCTTTCGAATAAGTATTCTTCGTTAACAGCTAGTAGTATTTTATTGGATGCGCTACTTTTACCTTTTAAAACGGCCCATCCATCTATTAGGATGTGTTTTTCATTGCAGAGAGCGTGCTCAATTGAAAGTACTATTCTAGATTTTGGCTGATCTAATCTAAGTTGAATTTCGGTTTGTTTACTATAAACCTGATCTAGGGATATAGGTGGCGGACTATATATTGTAGGACTTGTTTGTTCTAAAATTTGTGTGGCTCTTAGGTTTGGTTCATAAAGTAGGCCCGTGTGAAAAAGTTGCCATCTTATTTGACTATCAGTGATTTGTTCTTTCCTTAAAGTATACTGATCATGAAAGTATATGTAATTCTTTACGTTGAATGAGAGAGCGAGGAATAATAATAGATATTCAAATTTATAGTACGATTTATGGATGGAGTATCGATTATGGATTATAAGTAGAATCGTAATGATAGAGAGTATAGATACTAGGGTATAGCGACTAGTTGTATAAGCTGAGCTTGGATCTTGTATATATCGAAACTGTGCAGTTGCTAGGCAACTAGCTATTAAAAAACCAAGGAAAGAAATTAAAGTTTCTTCTGATTCTTTTATGCTTAAAAAGAAATAGCCACTAATGAGCGCTATTATAACACCTGAATATAGTGAAATATTCTTGTTTAAATAACCTAAGCTTGATCCCAACATTTCAAGCGTATATTTAATTTTCGGTAGTATATTTAAGTGGGACCCAGTGTTTGTTGTGAAAACTTGATCGAAGTTAAGTAGTATGAAGATTCCAAGGAAGGAGAAGCAATAGGCAAGAAATTTTAGGTCAAATTTTAATTGCCTAACTTTGATAGTTAGAATTAAGGGTATAGTTAGCATGCCATTGCCTTGAACGAGAATAGCTGAGCAGGAATTAATAAGAGTAAGAATAATTCTACGATCGGCCAATATGAATGCTAATAGAGCAAATATGTAGACCCAAATAACCTGAATACAGTTATTGGCCCATTGAGTGACTTCTGCATAACTTGGTTGAAATAGAAGTAATGCGCAGGCGAGTAAAAAGGTAACTGATCTATTAGCAGTAAGGGAGGTGAGTAGATAAAATAATATTATAAGACCACTAATGCCCGCTATGAAGAATGAAGTATAGTTTATCCCACCGAAGAAAGATGCAGTGGAAATTGCAAGCAATCTATCAAATGTTCTAAAATGTTGAGTATGTCTCTCGAAGAGAAGTATAAACTGATCTAGTTTTGATTCTGTTTGGAAAAAACGGTTTGCAAAATCTAAAAGAGAATCAAAATCATCACCATTCGGGAAGTTCACGGAATTGGTGAGAACGATAAAAGAGAAAGGAATAATTATAAGTAGTGGTAAAAGATGCTTTAAGCGAATTAACATTAGGTAAACTTATTCGGAAAGCTGTTTATCGATATTCAAGATCCGCCCTATTTCCCCCGCCATGTAAATGGGTAGGTCAATTATTTTTTCTTTTGTGATATTAGAATCTAGGGATAACCTGAAGGCATTCTTCGGTTGATACTTTTTTACGTATGAAGTTAAACTTTTGGATTTCTTATTTAAGCCTGACTTAACTTCAAGTGGAATAACTTTTGAGTCATGCTCAATTAGAAAATCTATTTCGGCTTGACTTGAGCTTGTCCAGTAATAAAGTTTTTTAAAGCTATTAGCAGTTAGTTCTACTGCTGTCGTATTCTCAGCTAGTATTCCTCTATATTGCATGAATAAATCTTCGCTTTTCAGGATAGTTGATTTAGAAACATTCATTCTTGCCCCCAGCAGTCCGGTATCCAGTAAAAAGATTTTAAAAGCATCCGTTGATGCCATTGCTTCTATTGGAGCTTCTGGGTTCTCTACAAGTTTGGCTCTTAGTACGATGCCAGAATCAAGTAACCACTGAAGTGCAGTCTCATATTCTCTGGCCCTAGCACTTTTAGCTACTGCGGAAAATATAAATTTTCTATTCTCTTTCCCAAGTTGTCGAGGAATGGAATCCCATATTTTCCTGATTTTAAGGGTTTCATGGGGATCTAAGTGTTTAGAGAAGTCGTTTTGGTAGGAGAGTAAAATTGCCTGTTGTGTTTCTCTGGCAAGATCAAGATCGTTATTTTGTAAATAAACTTTCACAACCTCTGGCATTCCACCGATGAAGCAGTATTCTTTAAAAGAATCCAATAGCTGCTGATGAAAGATGTTTTCAATCTTGTCACCTAGTTTTATTGAAGATAAGTATTCCGAGAGTCTCTCTAGATTTTTTGCGTTAAGGAATTCTCTAAAGTTCATAGGGTGCATAAAGAGAAAATCCACCTGACCTACAGGAAAAGAACTTTGTGATGATAGTGTTATCCCAAGTAGGGAACCGGCTGCGATTATATGATAGTCAGGCGCTTTTTCTCTGAAATATTTAAGGCTTGTAAGAGCCTGCCCACATGTTTGTATCTCATCAAAAAATATAAGAGACTTTTTAGGCGTAATTTTTGTATTTAGTGCTATTTCTATCTTGTTTATGATTATCTGAGGCTCTAAGTTCCCAGTAAAAAGGGTTGCAAGATCTAAATTGGTCTCGAAGTTCAGATAGACTAGATTTTCATAATGCTCGCTGGCGAGTTCCTTAACGATATATGTTTTGCCGACTTGTCTCGCTCCTTGAAGGATTAGTGGCTTCCGAAGAGGGCTTTTTGACCAAGATCTAAGTTGTTGCAATATTTCTCTTTTCACGTTTTTGTTATGGTAATATGTGATAATTATCACATATTGTATAGGGTAATGTGTGATAAGTAAAGCAAAATTACTCTATTATTTATAGACTAGATATCTTACTAGCGAAGTTCTTAGCTTCTTTTCTGTTTCTAAATGAGATTTCCGCATATTTAATATCACTTGCAATCAACTGTGAATGCTCGGTATTCATTATGAAAATCTCCATCTTTTGGTTGAATTTGAATATGCTTACAACGGAATGGTCTTGATAATGCTTGCAAATTATTACAGGA
>JBILFC010000316.1:0-3266 GCA_044351785.1 Bdellovibrionota bacterium | reverse complement strand
CAAACAGAACCTTCTGGTAAATATACTAAATTAGGTTCATCAGAACCAAAAATACGCTGAACTAATTTATCTTCAGACTTAAGGGAAATATTATTAGCCTGCAACCAAGTCTGATAAGATTCATATACAGATTGAAGTTTATCTTCAGGAATAAATATTCCTTTCTTCGTAACTCTTAAACACTTCCTGAGGTCAGAAGGAGCATCTTTCAAACTTTGTAAAAAACTTTCACCCTGATTGCTCATATAGACTACCTATTTTTGCAAAGCTTCTTCCCAATAAGATAACATGCTATTAAGCATGGCTTCTACTTCAACTCTCGGCTTCCATCCGAATTCTCTATTCGCCTTCTGATAACTTCCTAGGTGCTCTTGGATATCAGCAGGTCTCATTCTCGCAGGATCCTGCTTAATCTCAGCTTCAACACCAGCAAGTTTTAGCATCATATTAACAAACTCTGCTAACTCAAAACTCACCCCAGAACAAAGATTATAAGCCTCGCCAGACTTACCATTTAACACCATGTCACGATATCCTCTAACAACATCAGACACATCACAGAAATCTCTTTTAACTGATAAATCCCCAACTTCTAAAACAGGAGCCTTTTTACCTAATTTAATTTCAGTAATTTGTTTTGCAAAGCTTGATAATGAAAATCGATCTTCCTGAAGAGGGCCAATATGAGGAAAAGGTCTTGCAATAACCCCGTCAAGTTCATCCGCTAAAACTGCCCTAACAAGAAAATGCTCTGCTAAAGCCTTGCTAACTCCATAATGATTATTAGGTCTAAGCTCTGCAGTCTCAAGAATTGCCTGAGAACCAACTCTTGGCGCACCATAAACTTGAGAAGAACTAACTAAAAGTAACCTAGTCTTAGGGCTATGTTCCTTAATTGCCTCAATTATATTTCTAGTTCCAAACGCATTAATATTTAGAACTTTATCCTGTGCGCCTTCCCCATCAGGGACAAAGGATATTGCAGCAAGATGATAAATTACTTCTGGCTGCATTAAAGAAAGTATCTGCCCTAAAGCCGCTTTATCACCTACGTCTAAAGCTACAGACTGAATAGACTTAGGTAAAATTGCTAAACGCTCTTCTAAATCCTTAGTCCCCTTCTGAATAGGGAGGTAAGTTACAGCTACACTATCCCTACACTCCACCAAATGTCTTGAAAGATGCGTTCCTACAAATCCAACTCCACCAGTAATAAGTGCTCGCATCTACAACTCCAAGTATATTTAAATCAACTTCTTTAATCTTTCAACATCAGCATCAACCATCATCTTAACAAGGCCATAAAAATCTACTTCTGGCTCCCATCCTAAAATCTTCTTAGCCTTTGCAGGATCTCCAATCAATAGATCAACTTCTGCAGGACGAATAAACCGCTCGTCAATCTTTACATATTTTTCCCAATCAAGATCGGCGGCTTTGAATGCAACTTCCACCAATTCCTTAACAGGATAAGTTTTCCCAGTAGCAATTACGTAATCATCAGGCGTTGAATGCTGAAGCATCATCCACATAGCTTTTACATAATCACCCGCAAAGCCCCAATCTCTTCTTGCATCAAGATTACCCATTCTAAGCTCATTGCTTAGTCCTAACTTGATACGTGCGACCCCATCAGACACCTTACGAGTTACAAATTCTAAACCTCTTCTTGGAGATTCATGATTAAACAGAATTCCTGAGGTTGCAAAAATATCGTAACTCTCACGATAGTTAACAGTAATATAATGCCCGTAACATTTAGCCACACCATAAGGAGACCTAGGATAAAACGGAGTATCTTCTGTTTGCGGAACGTCTCTTACTCGACCATACATTTCAGAACTTGAAGCCTGATAAAATTTTATCTTTTTATTTACCAATCTAACGGCTTCAAGCATCTTAGTCACACCAAGAGCTGTGAATTCACCTGTTAAAACTGGCTGATCCCAACTAGTAGGAACAAAGCTCTGTGCTGCTAAATTATAAATCTCATCGGGTTTAACATCTTCTATTAAAGTAATTAAACTCAATTGATCAAGAAGATCACCTTGCCTAAGTTCTATCTTATCTTTTAAATGATTAATTCTTTCAAAATTTTCAGAACTAGACCGACGAACCATTCCAACTACTCGGTAGCCCTTAGAAAGTAAAAACTCCGCTAAGTAAGATCCATCCTGACCTGTAATCCCTGTTATCAATGCTGTTTTAGACATATATTTCCTCGACTAAATTAAAACTATTAAATTCTGTTAAGCATTTTCTTTTCTTTTAATAAATCTACAATCTGCTTAACTTTCTGAGATTCACTCTTTTTACATACAAGTAGACAATCCTCTGTCTCTACAACTACTATATCCTCAAGACCTACTAAGGCAATTAGCTTGGACTGCCCCTTAGCATCTATACCATTAAACTGCGTAGCATCAAAAACTGCACAACCCTCTGATCCTAAACAAATGGCCTCTCCTACTACTACATTTTGATGACTATCTCCACTCTCCTCTAAAGCATTATCATACCAAGATTGCCAAGAACCTATATCACTCCAATTAAAGCTGTATCCAGGATAAACCACAACATTCTTGGCTTCCTCAAGTACTCCTTGATCAATTGAAACTGATTCTAGGTTACTATAATAATTAAAAATCTCCTCCTTTGATGCACCCTTAGATAAACTATCTACAGTTAATTCCGTAAGTCTAGCAGTATTAGGTAAGAATTCCTTTATAGCCTTAAGGATGACACTGGGCTTCCAAACGAACATCCCACTATTCCAGTAATATTCTCCAGATTCAACATACTTTAAAGCTGTTTTACCGTCTGGCTTCTCTACGAACTTTTCCACTTGAAATGAGCCAGAGGGTTTCCCAGTTTGACTCTGAAATGAATTACCTCCCTTTATATATCCATATCCAGTCTCTGGGTAAGTAGGTTTAATTCCAATTGTAACCAACACATCATCTGTCTGACAAAGAGCAATTGCCTTCTTAAATACAGCCCTTAACTCGCTTTCTCCCTTAACTAAATGATCCGCAGGAGTACAGATCATCGGTACGTCACCAACGGTCTTTAAAACGTAGTGCGCGGCCAAGGCCAAACAAGCTGCTGTATTTTTAGCTAAAGGCTCAGCTAAGACATCTACATCAGGACAATATGTTTTAAGTATTTCAACCTGACTCTCCGCAGTAACCACTACAGTAGCATCCTTGCCAACTAGATCTTCCAACCTTAAAATGGATTCTTCAATTAAAGTACGACCACCTTTT
>JBILFC010000113.1:0-8808 GCA_044351785.1 Bdellovibrionota bacterium | reverse complement strand
ATATTGCTTAGGCTTTGACACTCTACTAAATGGCCAAAAGCGCGTTCCACTTCCTCCAGCCATCACAACTAACACGGCTCCCTGATCAGCTTTTAATTTACTCACCCTAAACTCCTTAACTAATAAGCCCAGCTTCTTTTAAATGGGACTCTAAAAATTCTTCCCACGAAGGCACTTTTTCACCAAGAATTTCCTCTAAGTTACTAACTGATAACTTAGAATATCTTGGTCTAGGTGCCGGACGATTTAATTCTTCTGTTGATTGTGGCAGTATTCTACAAGTAGGGGAAACCAATTCTCCTATCCGCTTAGCAACATCAAACCAAGTGGTGGTATTTGAACCTGTAGCATGCACAATTCCAGAAATATTTTTTTCAACTAGCTTTAGTATGGATGATGCAAGCCATGTAGTCCAAGTTAAACTACCAAACTGATCGCTAACTATTTTTAATTCTTCTTTCTCTTTAACTAACTTAGAAATAGTATCAATAAAATTGGGGCCGCCTTTTCCATGCAACCAACTAGTACGCACTATTAAACTAGAATCTGGAATAATCGCCCTTAAAAACTCTTCGCCTAAGAACTTACTGTGTCCATAAATACCACAAGGTTTACAAGATGTAGTTTCAAGATATGGCTCTCTCTGACTAGCCAAGCCCCGAACCTCTCCAAAAACATAATCAGTAGAAATATGGACTAACTTAATTTTATTCAGCTTACAAACTTCAGCTAAGTTCTTTACGCCAATCGCATTTACCCTAAATGCGTCATCATAATTTGTTTCAGCAAGATCTACCGCTGTATAAGCCGCGCAGTTTATTATGACCTTAGGAGCAAATTCTCTAACAAAAAATTCCAAAGAATACGGATTCGTGATATCAACTTCTGCATATCTACCTTTATCAAAGTCTCCAAAAGCACCACGCACACAAGGGATCTTAAGAATTTCAAAAAGACGCACGAACTCTGAACCCAACATCCCGTTAGCTCCAAGTACTGCAAATAATGTTTTTGAAGAATCCAATTTTAAGAACTAATTAAAGTTTATCAGCATAATATCGATCATAGAAAGCTTGGTACTCACCAGACTTAACCCTCTCCCACCAATCTCTATTCTCAATATACCAATTAATAGTTTTCTGAATACCCTCTTTAAAATTAACTAGCGGCTCCCATCCAAGCTCATTTTTAATTTTAGTAAAATCTACTGCATAACGCCTATCATGGCCCTTACGATCTTCTACGTATCTAAGAAGATCCTTCGGCTTGCCAAGACTTGTTAAAATAACCTCAGTGACTGCGATATTTTCTAATTCAGATTCAGGTGCTCCGCCAATGTTATAAACTTCACCCGCCCTACCAGCTTCCAAGACCTTTAAAATAGCCCTTGAATGATCATCAACATAAAGCCAACTTCTGACATTTTTGCCATCACCATATAGAGGCAAAGGCTTATCTTCTAATGCATTAGAAATAAATAATGGTACTAACTTTTCAGGAAACTGATATGGGCCATAGTTATTCGTACATCTAGTGACACAAACTGGGAATCCATGAGTTCTAAAACTCGCTAGAGCAAGCATATCAGAGCTTGCCTTAGAGGCTGAGTATGCACTACTGGGATCAAGAGGTGTTGTTTCTAAGAATCTTCCCTCAGGACCTAATGAGCCGTATACTTCATCAGTAGAAATGTGAACAAACTTACTAAGTCCGTATTTCCTAGATTCATCTAAAAGCACCTGAGTGCCTTCAACATTTGTTCTTACAAAACTTAATGGATCTAATATAGATCTATCAACATGACTCTCTGCGGCAAAGTGAATAACAGCATCGATGCTTTCTTCTTTAAGAATTTTTTCTATTAATTTGGCATCGCGGATATCACCTTTAATGAACTTAAAGTCTGATCTTTTATTTAAATCTTTTAGGTTCTCTAAATTACCAGCATAGGTTAAGGCATCTAAAACAACTAACTCATACTTATTCTGAGCTAAAGAAAAATGCACAAAGTTAGATCCAATAAACCCAGCACCACCAGTTACTAATAACTTCATAATAACTCCTATAAAGAAACCTTATTTGCCCCTGATTCCGCAACCAAATTAGTCGCCCGCCTTAATGATTCAAATGTACCCGCATCCGTCCACCAGCCATCAAGCACACTATGAGTTAAGTCACCCCTCTTAAGGTACATATTATTAACATCTGTAATCTCTAGTTCTCCTCTATCAGAGGGTTTCAAGGATTTAATAAAATCAAATACGGTATGATCGTAAAAGTAAATTCCTGTTACAGCTAATTTACTAACTGGATCTTTAGGCTTTTCTATTATGTTTAAAATCTTACCATCCTTAACTTCAGCTACGCCGAATCTATGTGGATCTTCCACTTCTTTAAGTAATACTTTAGCCCCTGATTTTTGCGCTCTAAAACTATTTGCAGCTTCTATAATATTACCTTCAATTATATTATCTCCAAGAACTACGCACATCTCATTCTGTCCAACAAAGTATTCTGCTAAAGATAAAGCATGTGCAATCCCACCTTCACCTTCTTGATATGTATAGTTAATATGTTTTAAACCAAAGGACTGACCATTCTTAAGAAGTTTTAAAAAGTCGCCAGCAAAATGTCCGCCTGTTACTACTAATATGTCTTCAATACCTGCTTGGATTAAGGTTCTAATCGGATAATAGATCATTGGCTGATCATAGACCGGGAGAAGATGTTTATTAGTAACTTGCGTACAAGGAGAAAGCCTTGATCCGAGACCGCCTGCTAGAACTATTCCTTTTAAAGACATAATAGACCTTAGTGATTTAAAACGAGCTGTAAGCTACTAAACTATTAGACTAATATCAAATATGTAAATTAGGTTACTGAGTTAACCCACTATTATTCTGCTGATTAACACTTTGAAATAAAGTATTTCCTAACTCTCCTAAGCCCATAAGAGTTATATTAAATGTTAGGCGTGTATTATTAGGATTGGTTTGATCAGTAACGAGAACATCAAAGTTCCAACAATTACATGAGCTACTAAGTCTCACACCTGCTCGCTGCTCAATAAAGTCCTTAATAACATCATCATAACGAGTATAATATCCCAATCTAACTCTATCAGTAAGTCCGACCTCAACTCCACTTTCTAACTGACGAGTTTCTAGACTACCGTCTACGAATCTCAACCTACTTCTCATTAAATCCCCTCTACTATTACTCAATTGTCCTTCAATTAAGTAACTATTAAAAGATGATTCTTCAATGTCAAAATCGGTTCTAGTTCTCAAACGAACATACTCATTTGGATATAAAGCTAGATCGGCATTGGCATCTGACAATTGAGAAGTACCTGCTGGCGCACCTACATCTAGCGGGTCTAGCAAATTATAACTCTGAGACAATTTAAAAGTAATAAGCTCCTGAATTTCCCCTCTTCTTAATGGAGCATAGTCTCCCGACACTGCAGGATCTACTCCAAACTGAACGGACTGATCTAAAGGTCCTGAGCCAGTTAATCCACCAAGATTTTCAGGCCGCGGTGTAACTTCTTCTACGCCAAATAAATATTTATTGCGTGATTCAAATCTAGAAAATAATCTCTGAGTTAGTGAATATGTAACTACATTTCTCTGAGATATTCTATCCTGAGAATCAAATTGTGGATTATCCTGCTGATCTACATCTGGGATGTAAAGATACTTAACCCCTGGTTCAAATGTATGCTTCATTCTGGTAATCTGCTGAGACCTTCCCTTAGTTCCTAATTCGCCTATATATTTAAAAACATTTCCTTCCTCTACAGGGAACACTTTTTCAAATACAGTCCCAACATTTGTACCAAATTGAGGTAATAATCTATCTGATGAATCAGGTAGCAAAGTAGTAATTGGCTCTACTACGGGTACTGCATCAGCAGATGCATCATCCGTAGTTACATCGGTGTCAACTGTTACCATTTTATCACCTGTATCAAGTTGATACTTCGTACCTCTAATACCTGCACTGAAAGCTCCATCAAAGTAATTACCTAAATAAAATGGCAATTTAACTTGTTCCTGAATTTCGTGTCTGAACCCAGTGTAATCCTCTTTTCTCCAGAAGCTAGTTGAATTAGCTGCATGGGCTACGGACAACCTCAACCCATAAGGTGACTCTCCAAATGGTCTAAAAAAACTCATTCCATTAAGTGAAAGCTGTGGAAGTCTCTGAAAAACTAAATCATCAGACTGAACCATAGATTGGTTATACTCTGAACTTAAATCTAAACTAAAATCCTCCCCGACAGCAGTTCTAAGTACAGCACTAGAAGTAACGAATCGATCACTTTGTTGTGCAATAGCAGCCCTTTCATACTCTCTTGGTAGTAAGTCATCGCTAACATATTTCCCATCAATAACTAACTGTAAAGGCTGACTCGCTATCTTACCACTCCATTGCTCATTCCAATATCCAGCTATTCGGTTTTTATCGATAGAACTGTCTGCTAGGCCATCCACTCTTGTTCCAAGCAGTCTCGGCTTACCTGTTAGAGGATCAATTCTCTGTGATTCATTTAGGTAAACAATCCCTGCTTCTAAAGTATGATTTCTTTCAAATAATTTTCTAAACTCAACATCCGCTCCAGTTCTTACCTTACTTTCAAGCACACCTGTAATGGTTGCATCAGTTGAATTATTAATCGCCCAAAAAAATGGCACCATCGCCATAAATCCTGTTCTTCTACTCGGACCAAATGTCATAGGAAGTAGTCCAGATTGCCTCTGACTTTTAGCAGGGAAAATCATATACGGCATATAAAAAACAGGAACATCATATACTCGTAAACTAGAGTTCCATGCCTGTCCGTATCCGTCTTTTTCGATCCTACTCTCTCCAGCATATAGACTCCAAGGTCTACAATCTTCCCCTTCTGGACAACCGCAAGTAGTCATTACCGCATCCTTAAGACTATAAACTTCACCTTTTTCTTTCTTTACTTCTTTAGCAGAGACTCTGTAATCTCCTTCATCGAAGTTTAAGAATACGTCCTCTAAACTTCCTTCTTGAGATTCTAGATTGACACTCGCCTTTTCAGCAGTCATGCTTGCATTAATATCACTAATTCGAACATCCTTTGTAAGTTCCGCCTGATTAGTTGTTGTATCAATTTTAGCTTGAGAAGCTTCGGCTACTAATGTCGCATAAGAAACAATTACATTTCCTGTAGCTGTAAGAACGCTACCGTCTGTGTCAAAATCGATTGTCTTAGCAGAGATGTCAAAAGGAAGTTGTTGCCCGTTTAAAATTTTAGAAGTTGCTGCTTGATCTTTTTTAGTCTGGCTTTCTTTCTTTTTCTTCTTTACCGTTTCCTTTCTTATCTTATCTTCTTGGAACAGAAATCTTCTATCAGGTGGCTCAATTTGAGCTGAAACGTCTGACGCATTTCCAAGAATATAAATTAGTCCGGCAAGATGAACTAAAACGCAGTATATAGATATGATTTTACGACTCAAAACTAAGACCTTGTATAATATAATAGCCTCAGTACACTACACTTTTTGAGTTCTAGTGAGAAGAGTAATAATATCGAATAACTTCTTTTTAAGCTCAGACCTTTCAACTATCATATCAATCATACCATGCTCCAATAAGAATTCCGCTCTTTGGAACCCTTCTGGTAGCTTACTTCTAATAGTTTGTTCAATCACTCTTTGCCCAGCAAAGCCGATTAAAGCCCCGGGCTCTGAAATATGAATATCCCCAAGCATAGCAAACGATGCTGCCACTCCCCCTGTCGTAGGATCAGCGAGGACTGAAATATATGGTAAGCCTTTATCACCATGTCTTACTAGTGCTTGAGTGACTTTAGCCATCTGCATTAAAGAGAAGATTCCTTCTTGCATTCTAGCCCCACCAGAGGAGGATACTATAATTACAGGAAGGTTAGACTGAGTAGATTTCTCGATAAGTCTTGTTAGCTTTTCTCCAACCACAACCCCCATGCTTCCACCCATATACCCGAAGTCGAACACTCCAAGCCCCGCCCTAACCCCATTTATTCTAGCATATCCACATCTAACTGCTTCGTTAGTTCCGGGTTTTTCAGCCTTTTTAAGCCTATCACGGTATTTAACTGAATCCTTAAAAGTCAAAGGATCATTAGACCGAAGAGATGTATCAAATTCTTCAAACTCTCCTCTATCACAAATAAGATCAATTCTCTCAATGGCGGTAAGTCTGAAATGGTAATTACATTTAGGACAGACTTTTAGATTACGCTCTAATTCCTTTGTATAAACTATATCCCCACACTTCTTACACTTGGTCCATAGACCTCCAGGGATTTCTAGTTTGTCTGCATCTTCTGCTGATGTTTTAGGAGCCTTACTTATTGAAAACCAAGCACACATAATTTTATAGTCTCACAGTAAAATCTGATATAAAGTCAGAGCTTATAGTAGAAATAAGAAAAAAGCTCTAGAGGGATTAGAGCTAATTCCACACAAACTATAACATACTAAAATCAAAAGAAATTAGCGTTATCATGACTATATCACTGCATAAAATCACAGATCACCTCAAAGACCTCTTCTCTTATAGCTCTTTTCATGACTCTTCAGTTAACGGTCTTCAGGTTGAGGCTGGGGATAAGGTCTCAAAGATAGCAGTAGCTGTAGACTTTGCAGAAAGCATTGTAGAAAAGGCTATTAAAGAAAAGGCTAACTTACTCATAACCCATCATGGATTCTTGTGGGGAGCAACCGAACCCTTAGTAGATACTGCTAGTAGAAAGATTGGGCCATTATTTAGAAATAACTTAAGTCTTGTTGGCATTCATATACCTCTTGATGCTCATGAAAAGTTCGGTAACAATTTTATTCTAGCAAGAGAAATTCTTGGATTAAAGAAATTAAAAAGTGCGATTGAATTCGGTGGGCAAACAATTGGTTGCATGGGAGAAAATTCTAAACTTTCTCTTAACGACATGACAAAAATTTTAAAGAAAGTTCCAGGTGCACTAGAGAATCCACTTGCTCTAAACTTCGGTCCGAAGATTCCTAAAAAAGTTTGCGTTGTAACAGGTGCAGCCTGCGATGTAATTTATCAATATGAAAAAGAAGGCTTCGATACATTAATTACCGGAGAACCCAGACAATTCGCTTATCACTTCTGCAAAGAAAGAAATTTAAATGCAATCTTTGCAGGACACTACGCTACTGAAACTTTCGGCGTAAGAGCAGTAGGCGAACATCTATCCAAGAAGTTTAAACTGCCTTGGGTGTTTATCGATGAGCCGACGGGGATATAGCTGCCGGGTTGTCACTCAGAGCGAAGCGTGGAGTCTCCGGGGCAGGTCTAGTACCTGCCCTATGATTTCTTAGGGTAACCGCGAGGGTTACCCCTACGAATTCCCCTATAAATCTAGATATTTCCCAAACCCTAGATTTGCGACCTTAAGCATAATAAAAACCCATCCTCAGATTTAATTTCGGGTAAAAGAACCACATCTTTCTTTTAATTCAATGACTTATTTTTTTTAAGCACATTTTACAATTTAATATCATAAAGTTTTTGTCAGCAAGAATCTGGGTAGAAGTTATTTCTTAGCCTTCAAAGAATTTAGTTCTAAGGTATTGAAAGTCCGCGCTTAATTCTTTGAGGTGTGGCTAAGAAAAGGTTTGGGGTAGTCCTTAGAGATTTATAATCTGTAAGGATTACCCATTATTAAAAATATTCTTTGGCCATTTACGCGGAGTAAAAATCATGAGGACTTGTATCGCGGCGCCTTTCTGAGAAGTATGAAAATACGGGCTATCAGAATTGTGCGCCAGAGAAAAGCAGGCGAAAGCCGGCCAAGTTGATTCTGAATCTAGAATTACTTTCTGGAGGAAGGATTTGACTTGAAATTGTTCTGTCGGTTCAGTCTGGGTAAATCTTTCTTGTTTACTTAGTGAAGTCTACGGAGTGCACGCCGGAGATGAATCTTTGCAAGTGAGAAAGAAGCTTGGATTAGGGGATTAAGGTTTTAAAGGGCCGACTTAAAGTAAAGAAAGGATAAGCCCTTTCCCCGGGAGGTTTCGTAGCCACACCTCCTCAAATTTATCGCAGTTCCCTAACCCCACAAATACCTCAATAAACCTAGGCAGTTCCCACAGCCTAGATTTACAATCGAAAATATACTACATTCCTTTTTCACATTATATCTCGGGTAGATGATCCACATTTCTTCTTTTTTATGGGCCGCACTGGTCTATTTAAAAGAAGATGTAAGTGAAAATAAGGTTCTTGGAGGCTTTCACTAAAGTTCAGTGAATATGATTTTTAGCGAGAGTCTCTATTGTTTTATTCCACTTTCGTGGAATGGTAGAGGTTCTTGTGCGATAGGAATTGTTCTGGGGTATCGGTAATGACTACGCATCATAAAGAAGTTTTCGCTCAGCAAATTCAGGTCATAGCGGCGACAAGCGCGTTTAAGCATGCAATCTCGGATCAATGGAATCATCCTCATGATCTAAGTCCATCAACTCCGAAGACAGAGAAACTAATCACCACAATCCGACGTGCTCAATCTGCCGGCGTAGCTATATGGCCGATTCTAAAGCAGGAAGAAAAATTTCCTTCTGCAGCTTTGTTAATTGCCCATAACAACTACGAAATGAACCCCAGTGGGTCTACTGAAATAGAACCTTTGCCTACTCGGCGAGATCAACTTTAAATAGCGAACGTACTTTTACTTGTTATGATTAGTAGTGTAGGAAATGTGTATCAGGGCATTTAGGATATCGTTCCCTTAAGGGAACGAGCGAGTAAAATTATGTAGGAAAT
>JBILFC010000328.1:0-3125 GCA_044351785.1 Bdellovibrionota bacterium | reverse complement strand
AAGGAGCTTAAAAAGGATGGAGGAAAAAGTAGGGGAGGAAAGTGTTCGTTAGCTGATGCAAGTATTAAAATGAACACTCTTTTACAGAAATTAGAATCCATGAAGGCCGAAGGGCAGCAAGTGGATGCCATTTCTAAAGCATACTACGATATGATTGGAGAAAAGGGTGACCTTATGTCTACAAATCCAAGTGCATTTTGTGATGAGATAGATGGATTTAAAAAATTATATAGTCTAGAGTAACAATTATCGGGGATTTAGTCCCACTTTGACATTCCCTCTTACGGAGTTTGTGAGGATTATTTCGTCCGCTGATAATAGATCTTTATGCATTAAGTCTGATTCAACTGCTTTAAATTCTATCATTGTCTTAGCTCTTTGAATACCGCTTAATAAGCCAGACTTAAGCCTTGGAGTACGCCAAGTATCACCTATTTTAATGAAAATATTATGTCTGCTGGCTTCAGTGAGGTGGCCTAGTTCGTTAAAGAAAACTACATCATAAAAATCACTTGATATGGCTAAAGCATATTCTGCATCATAAACAGTCCGCTTAGAGGTCTTGTGCTGGAGGAAAATATCTCTTGAAGAAACTCGGATATCGCTAAGAGAGATTACTTTAAGTGCGTTATCTTTTTGTAAATCCGATAATTCTATTTTAATCTTTCCATCATAGTTTAGAATTAGTTTACATTTTTGTTTTTTAGAGCTTATTCCAAGCGAACTTAGCCCAGTTTCAATTTCAGATACATTGTAGAAAAAACCGAAGTAATCCGCACTATCTTGAAGTCTACTTAAATGCTCTTCTAGGTTTCTAAACGTCCCATTCTCAAAATGCATTGTTGTAAATAGATAGAAATCGGAATTTAATTTTTTTATGAATTTGGATTTAAGCCAAATTTCTTTATGTTCAGATCTGGGCTCAGAATCAGCGAGGACTCCGCTACCAAGGCCATAAGTATATTTGCCTTTCTTATCACCTACTAGAGTCCTAATGGCCACGTTAAACTGAAAGTTACCGTTTGGTTCTATATAGCCAATTGCCCCAGTATATATGCCTCTTTCAGAACTTTCGACTTTATCGATTATCTCCATAGTACTTTTCTTAGGCGCACCAGTAATTGATCCACATGGAAAAAGTGCCTTAAATATCTCATAGATGGAAACATTGTCCTCCAGCTCGCACCGGACTTCTGAAATCATTTGATTAAGAGTCTCATATTCTTCAAGTACACAAAGCCTATGTGCTTTTACGGATCCGCGTTTAGCGATTAAGCTAAGGTCATTCCTAATAAGATCGACGATCATGGTATTCTCTGAAATACTCTTTGGATCATTTATAAGATCAATATTAGAGGAAGAAGAACTTACTTCACTCGTTCCCTTCATAGGGAGAGAGAAGAGAGAATTACCTTCTTTTTTTAAGAATAGTTCTGGTGAAAAAGATAGTAGGTCAAAGTCTTTAAGACTAATGTAAGTAGCATAAGGCACTCGCTGGGACTCTTTAAGACTATGATAAAGGTGAAAAGAATCTTCAGGTCCATTAAAGGATTCCCTAAGGCTTAAGTTGACTTGATATGTATCGCCTCTTCGTAGGTGATTTTGCACAATATTATATGCATCTAGGTATTGTTGGTAGGATATATCTCTCTGGAAATTCGTAAGCGTAAAGGACTCTGCTGTTTTACTACCAGGGGGTAAAAATGTTTTTTCCTTAAATGCATGGAAGTGGATGAGAGGAAAGTTAATATTCTTTGAACTATTTACATCTAAAAAATGTGTCCCTGCTTCGTAGCTAACAAACCCGGCAAGGAAGTAACCTTGCCGGCTGAGTTTTTCAATTTCCCGAAAGCACTTTGGAATTTCTGAAACTTCAGTAGCAAGTATCTCATGGCAAGCCCCAGCAAATGAGAATGAATTCTCATCGCTAGGAGCCTTAGTGTTTTCAAAAATATAAAAAGGCGCGGATACCAAATTACTTAGATTGCCAGTAAATTACTTAGCTTGAGTATATAGTTCGCTAACCTTAGTCCAGTTAATGATATTAAAAAAAGCTTCTATGTAATCAGCTCTTCTGTTCTGATAGTTTAGATAATATGCATGTTCCCAGACATCAAGACCAAGAATAGGAGTCTTGCCAGACATCAAAGGGGAGTCTTGGTTCGCACTATTTTCTAGTTCTAGTTTGCCATTCTTTACATTTACCCATGCCCAACCACTTCCGAATCTACCCATTGCCAAGGCTGTAAGTTTCTCTTTAAAAGATGCCATACCACCAAGATCGCTATCTATTGCGTTAGCAAGTTCTGTAGAAGGTGCAGATTTTATTGGGCTTAAAATCTCCCAAAATAAGCTATGGTTAGCATGACCACCTACATGGTTTTGAACTATGGTTTTAATGTTCTCAGGCACATCATTAAAGCTTCTAAGAATATCCTCAGCAGTTTTATTTTCAAAAGCAGTACCAGCTAGTGTTTCATTCGCTTTAGAGATATATGCTTGATGATGCTTTGTTAGATGAATCTCCATTGTCTTAGCATCAATATATGGTTCTAAGGCAGCGTATTCATAGTTTAGTTTTGGTAATTGAAATGTCATATTTTTCCTTGTTTTATTTTTAATTAGTTACTAGATTTTTTGCCCAGGTATCTCGTATTGGTTTGAATAAATTATTGCTATTAGTGCCATTCTCTCCTAGAGTTGTATAGTCGAGAAGCTGTGCGTCAATTGGCAGAGTACCAGATTTTAGGAATTCTTTAAATTGGGCACGAGAGTAGATTTCTATCTCTTCTTCATTCTGCTTAACTACGATATTTGATTCATCGAGGATTTGAACGCCATGAATATCGCAAGCCCTTCTAATTGACTTATCGAGTTTGTCTTTTGAACAACCGGAGGGGATTGTATTATCAGTTGTTAACTTTATAACTAGGATCTGATCATGAAGAATCTCAAGTTCGCCGTCCACCGGAGCTCCGTGTGCATCCCATGTCATGAGAAAGGAATTGATTTCCGCACTTAAGTCGTCAGTTATTTGAGGATCTAGCTTTTCCTTGAGGGTGAAAGCCCAGATTTTCTGTGTCATAGATTTTTGTATGAACTTTTATAGATATTATCCAGATAAT